>NZ_JAITJM010000039.1:0-21440 GCF_031278955.1 Candidatus Endomicrobiellum cubanum
TTCTGTTGATACACTAAAAAAAGATTCTGAAGTGAAAGTTTTGTTTAATTGCACAGAAGAAAACATAAAAACTGCCATGATGATGTTTAATAACAAATACCTAAAAGGATTGTTATTAAAAGGGAAAATCTAAATTGCTGATTTCCATTTAGGCATTTATTAAATTATTTTATAAGTTTTAGAAAAGACAACTTATGCAAAAAACAATAAAAGGGACTATAGACATCTTAAAAAATTCAAAAAGTGCTGCTGCTTTTACAGGGGCAGATATTTCTGTTGAAAGCATGATTGTTCCTTTTCGTGGAGAAAATGGGATTTGGAACAAAAAAGAAAAAGAACATCTGGCTGTAACAAAACTATTGTAGAAAAAATTTCAAATGAGGAGTCTGTAGTAGTAAAGAGGTGTACATATAGAAGTTATCACAATCCGATGGAAGCTTTAATGCAAAGTTTGACGCAGATTGCGATTGTTGTGGCTATGAAGGAAGCTTACTTTTCGTTTATTCGACCTGAGCTTGTAAAGCTTTACTTGGCTATATCTTGAGCACGTGTTTCTCTAATAACTGTTATTTTAATCTGCCCAGGGTACTCTAATTCTTGCTCAACTTTTTTTGCTATATCATGAGCCAGCGTTTGAGCTTGTAAATCATTTACACTTTCTGGTTCTACAAGTATTCTAACTTCCCTTCCAGCTTGTATAGCATAAGCCATAGACACGCCATTAAATTGTTTTGCTACTTTTTCAAGTTTTTCAAGACGTTTCAAATAATGTTCAACAGATTCTCTTCTTGCACCAGGTCTTGCAGCAGAAATTGCATCAGCTGCAGCTATTACAAAAGCTTCAGGACTTGCAGGCGCTTCTATACCCTCATGATGAGACAAAATCGCATTTATCATTTTTGGCGATTCTCCGTACTTTTTAGCTATGTCTGCTGAAATTTGATGATGAGTTCCTTCAACTTCATGGTCTACAGCTTTACCTATATCGTGAAGAAGAGCGGCCTTTTTACAAAACATTACATCGAGCCCTAACTCTCCAGCTATAGCGCCTGCAAGCCATGTAACTTCCAAAGTATGTTGAAGCTGGTTTTGACCATAAGACGTCCTATATTTTAACTTGCCAAGAAGTTTAATTATTTCCATGTTAAGACCAGGAATACCTGTATCAATTGCAGCTTGTTCTCCAACCTCTTTTAAATGTTGATCCATTTCTTTTCTAACTTTTTCAACAATTTCTTCTATTCTTGCAGGATGAATCCTGCCATCTGCAATAAGCCTTTCTAGAGCTATTTTTGCTATTTGTCTTCTAACACCGTCAAAAGCAGAGATAGTTATAGCTTCCGGAGTATCATCTATTATCAAATCTACACCTGTAGCCTGTTCAAAAGCTCTTATATTTCTTCCTTCTCTACCAATAACTCTCCCTTTTATTTCATCATTGGTAATTTGTACTGTAGAAGTGGTAATATCTGCGACATGATCAGCAGCTACACGTTGTATTGCTACAGAAAGAATTTCTTTTGATTTTTTATCTGCATTTTCACGGACTTCTTGTTCAAGTTTTTGAGCTAAAATGGCAGCATCTTGTTTGGCCTCTTGTTCCATTTTACTCATAAGCATTTTTTTAGCTTCTTCTTTTGTAAATCCTGAAATCTTTTCCAAAACTATCTTTTCTTCCTCTTTTATCTTTTCAATTTCTGCAAATTTTGAAGTTAAAGATTGTTCTTTTAAAAAAAGATCTCTCTCTTTACTAATAAAATCTTTTTCTCTCCTTTCAAACGCATCAATCTTTTTATATAAATTTTCTTCACGTTGGGTGAGTCTATTTTCCGTATTTTGAACAGTCTGTTTTCTTTCTTTTATTTCTTGTTCAAAATCTTTTCTCTCTTTATCAACAATGACTTTAGCCTCTAAAAGAGCCTCTTTTGTTTTTGTCTCAGCTATCATTTTAGCTTCTTTTATAATTCTTCCTGAAACTTGCTCTGCAGATTTTGCATTAACCTTGGCATATGCTAAACGTAAAACATAGCCCAAAATCAACGCAATTAATGCAATAATAACTATTCCCATATAAACTCCTTAATTTTTAACTTTTATAATTCTTTTCTCTGTAACTATACATCCTACAGGCCAATCATATTTGCTATTTGGAACTTCTTTTATAACTTGAAAGTCATACGCAAGTCCTATAATTTTTGCGCAATCGATATCTTGCAACCATCTATCATAAAAACCTTTTCCATACCCTACTCTATACCCACATTCACTAAAAACAATACCCGGGACCAAAACTAAATCTATAGATTCTTTACTTACTAAATCGTTCTTATTTGCTTTAGGTTGCCTTACTCCACAAACAAGTTGATTCGCATCTGAAAGACTAAAGATTCTTACTGCTTGCATTTTTGAACTTTTTATGTCTGTTATACTAGCAACAGAAACTTCCTTTTTGTCATAAAAAGCAAAATTTACTAAAAAATCTGTTGACACTTCACTACCACAAGATAAGTAAAGCATAATAGCTTTTGCTCTTTTATATATGGAAAGTTCTCTAACTCTATAGGCTATTTCCATACTATAACTTTGCAATTTTTTTAAATCTTGAGCATTTCTTAAAGACAAAAACTCAGCTCTTATCTGCTTTTTGCTTAAGTTTAAACAAACGTTCACGAAGTTTATCCTCGTAACCTTCTTTTGACGGAATATAAAATTCTACAGGATCTGGGAAGTAAGTTTGTTCCACATAGTGATTTTTAAAATCGTGAGGATACTTATACCCTTTACCATGTCCTAACTTTTCTCCATCCAAACTTGCATCTTTTAAATGGTCTGGTACTTGCCTAACTTTTCCATTTTTAACTTCATTTAAAGCTTTTTCTATAGCAAGATAAGCGGAATTAGACTTAGGGGCGGTTGCCACATAAATTGCAGCTTGAGACAAAATAATCCTCGCTTCAGGCATACCTACAAAGTTAATAGCCTCCAGAGCAGAAACTGCAAACATTAATGCCCTTGGATCTGCCATACCAACATCCTCTGATGCACAAATAATTATTCTTCTTGCTATAAAACGAGGGTCTTCACCAGCCAAAAGCATTTTTGCCAACCAATAAACGCTAGCGTTTGGATCACTCCCTCTCATAGACTTTATAAATGCAGAAATATGATCATAATGAGCATCAGAACTCTTATCATAAACAACTGCTCTTTTTTGCAAAGATTCTTGAGCAACAAAAATATCAAAAAACCTAACTCCTTTTGCATTCTCTTTTGTAGAAAGTACACCAATTTCTAAAGCATTTAACAGTTTTCTTGCATCACCATTAGAGTTTAAAATTAAGTGATCTTTTGCTTCATCTGATATTTCAACATTATAATTCCCAATCCCGTTTTCTTTGTCAGTTAAAGCAGTTTGCATTATTTTTAAAAGAGCTTTGTTGTTTAAACCAAAAAATTCGAAAACCGTACTTCTTGAAATAATTGCAGCGTTTATATAAAAAAATGGATTTTCTGTAGTTATACCTATTAATGTTATAACACCTTTTTCTACATCAGGTAACAAAGCATCCTGCTGAGAACGATTAAAGTGATGTATCTCATCTAACATTAATATAGTTTTTTTGCCATAAGTTTCCAAACGAGCTTTTGCAGAATCTATTATCTTTCTAATATCTGCTATACCTATTGTTACTGCATTTGATTCTTGAAAATAAGCCTTGGTTTTTAAAGCTATAATCCTAGCTAAAGCACTTTTTCCACTGCCAGGCGGACCAAAAAAAATTACAGACCTCAAACTATCTGATTCTATTAAACGCCTAAGCAATTTACCTTCACCAACAATATCATCTTGGCCCATAAAGAATTCTAAGTCCTTTGGAGCCATTCTTAAAGCTAAAGGACTATATTTTTTTGATGTTCCATTTTTAAAAAAATCTATTTGTTCCATAATAAAAAATCCGCAGATGCCGTTAGTCTTAACCTGTTTAAAGCCTTCTTTTTAAGTGAGATACAGTGGCATAAGCCCACGAGCATACGCTCGACTGCTGTTCTCCTAAGTAGACTTGTAGGAATAAACAGATTAAAACATCACCAACACTGCAGATTAAATACAAAATATTTCAATTAGTATAATCGTGTTAGTCTAACTGTTTGATGATATCTTTAATTTTCTTTTCATAATTATTTGAAATACTTTCTTGTAAATCTTTTAATTTAAGCAACTCCGCTGCAATTTTTACAGCAGTTAGCGCTGCAATTTTCTGAGTGTCGGGAACTTTCACATTTTCATTTCTAACTTGCATCCATTGCTCATTTACAAAATTAACTATTCTGTTAAAACTTAATTCATCTATCTCATCTATACTAAGCTCTATATCTCTCCCCATAATTCTTTCACGGGTTGTTGCCATAGTTATAAAACCTTTAGCGTGTCAATTTTCTTTATTATACGCTCAACTTTAGAAATTACTTCTTGAGAATTTCTCTTTAATATAATATATTGACTCAACTTTTTTTTATTTTGTTCATTTTCTTTTTTCAAGTAATCCAGCTCTAATTTTAATTTACAGTTCTCGCTATCAAGTTTTTTTAACTTTTCTACAGCTTTTTTTACTTTTAAAGACAAAATTTCAAAGTCACCCATGTATATCATTTTATAATTTAAAAGTATTATTTGTCAATTAAACAAAAATTTACATAAATTTTACATTTATCTATAATTTGATTTGATATATATTTTATGGTAGAATTAAGACTATTATATATACAAATAGTGGGTAAGACATCATGGCAAGCAAAGATTTATTATCAATTTACGACCTATCTAATAAAGAGATAAGAGATTTACTTAAAAAAGCATTTGAACTAAAAACTAAAAAGAAGTACCTAGACGTTTTTAAAGGTAAAACTTTAGGCATTATGTTGGAAAAACCATCAACAAGAACTATGGTGTCGTTTGCAGTAGCTATGGTACAGCTTGGTGGCACTCCAATATTTTTAACTTCAGAAAAAATGCAACGTTCTAGAGGTGAGTCTATATATGATACATCAAAAGCCTTATCAAAATATTTAAATGGTCTTATGATAAGATCATTTAACCATGCCGACATCCTAGAATTTTCTAAATATTGTTCTATCCCTATTATCAATGGGCTGACAGACTATGAGCATCCTTGCCAAATTTTAGCCGATATAATGACTGTCATGGAGATTCTTAAAGCAAAAACAATAGAAGCTTTAAAAAAAATTAAAATTGTATTCATTGGAGATAGTAACAATATTGTAAATTCTTTAATTGCTGTTTCTGCAATTTTAGGTCTAGATTTGACTATAATTTCTCCTATAGAATATCAAGTCAAAAATGAAATTTTAAAACAGGCTTTAGAACATACACATAAAACAGGCGCTGAAATTAAAGTAACAAGCGATATAAATGCTGTAAAGAATGCAGATGTAATATACACTGACGTGTGGACATCTATGGGATTTGAATCTGAAAAAACCAAAAGAAAAAAAACGTTTGTTCCATACCAAGTGAATACTGAATTGCTTAAAAAAGCTTCTTCAAAATGCATAGTTTTACATTGTCTTCCTGCTTTAAGAGGGGAAGAAATAAGTGCAGATGTTATGGATAAATATGAAAATTCTATATTTACTCAAGCGGAAAATAGACTTTATGCCCAAAAAGCAGTACTCTTACACTTCATCAAATAAAAAAATTATCCTTGCCTCTTGTTCTCCTAGGAGAATTGCATTATTAAAGCTATGGGGTCTTTCTTTTACTATTATACCTAGCAATATAAACGAATCATCTAATCTAAAAAAACCATCTTTCATTGTCAAAGAACTTGCTTTAAAAAAAGCAAGTTCTGTTGCGAGCCATCATGAAGATTCTATAGTATTGGCCGCAGATACCGTTGTCGTGTTAAATGGAAAAATTATTGGGAAACCTAAAAACAAAAAAGAATCTAAAACAATTTTAAAGCAATTAAATGGATCTACTCATAAGGTTTATACTGGGGTTTGCATAGTTGAAGGAAATAAAAAAGTTGTTTTTTACGATGTTTCTAGCGTTAAAATGAAAAAGTTACCGCCAAAAAATTTAAAACTACTTTTTGGTAAGCATATGGACAAGGCCGGTTCTTATTCTGTTCAAGATAAAAAAGATTTTTTTGTTGAAAAAATTTTTGGCGACTTTTTTACTGTCGTAGGATTACCTTATATAAAACTTGCTCAAAAACTTAAAAATTTTAATATTTATTTAAAACATTTGTAGTTATTATTTAAAAATAAGATCGTTGCTTACTATTTTAGAGTTTTTTACTTCTTGCTGATACCATTCATTTAATATCATATTAATTTTTGCACTAAACAGATCTTCTCTTGTAGTTTTAATATTTAGAGATTCTACTTCATAATTCCAAAGTTTAATAGAAGACGCAAGTAACATCTTTAATTTTACTCCTGCAATTTGTTTTTTCCTTAAAAGCTCGTATTCTTTAGGACTCATTCCTAGTGTTTTTAGAAAAGTTATGTATTTTGTATGACTAAAAACTCCATTTTCTTTAAACTGTAAAGAGTTTTGTAAATCTAACCTTAACTCTTCATCTGTAACTGAAAGACAATAAAATTTTGACTGTTGGAAAAAAATTTCGTCTTGAACTAAAACTTGTAATATGTTACTTTTAATTTCCTGTTTTTCTTTATCTGAAAGATACCTTTCGTACATTTTTTGATAAGATTCTACAGCATTTTCATAAACAAACATATATAAACGCAAAGGGATTTTTTTCCCATTTACTTTTACAGCATAATCATTTGAGCCAGAAAAATTAACTACAGCACCCAAGACAATTACACCAACAAAAGCAACAATTGTTATAATAAAAATTACACGTACATGCTTTCTGAAAAAATTCATCATTCTTTTTCTTCTCCACTATTATTTTCTTTTACTGTCATTTCAGACTTGCCATAAAAACAAGCGCCTTGAGCAATAGATAAAATATTCGCCTTAATATCGCCAACTATATTTGCTTGAGATAAAACTTCTATCGTTTCAGATGCGTTTATATTACCTTTTATAAGTCCACTAATTATTATATTTTTAGTTTCAATATCACCAGTGATTTCGGCTTTTTGCCCAACAATAACACCATAAGCATTAATGTTGCCTGTAATTTTACCATCAATTCTAATAACTTTATCTGTAGTTATAGACCCTTCAATAACAGCATTCTCTCCTATAAGAGTCTCAACAGATTCTAATAAGTTTTTAGATTGTTTTTTAGACATATCCTTACCTTTTATTAAAAAAATAACCTGTTAAATATGGTTTTGGGTTTACGGTTTTGCCTTTAAAATGAACCTCGTAATGTAAGTGAGGGCCCGTTGAAGAACCTGTACTACCCATCTTTGCAATAAGTTGGCCTCTTGTAACATTTTCACCAGCTTTTACAAGATTTTTAGCTAAATGAGCATAGACAGTTCTATAACCACATCCATGGTCTATTACTAAAATGTTCCCATATCCTGATCGTTTACCTGAAAAAACTACTCTTCCATCAGCAGTACATATTATAGGTGTAAAAGTAACATTAGCTATATCTATACCAGAATGAAAATCTCGTACTCTAAAAATAGGATGTACTCTAAAACCGTAAACAGAAGATATTCTCCCTTCACAGGGCCAACCATACGGGGTTGCCAAAAAAATAGATTTTTGCTTATAAATGTAAGTTATTACTTCATCTTGACTCTGTAACATAAATCTATGCTGTTCGTATAAAGAATTACTTTGATGCATTAAATCCGTATAGTCAACTTTATCTAAATTTCCAGATAAAATTGTTGTTGCCATATTCATTTGCGTAAAAGCTGGCCCTCCTTTACCAAGGACAGGAGAAAAACCTTCTTCCAGAACATATTCTTTTGCATTTAAAGAAAGGAGTGAACGAATTTTTTCATCATTTGATTGCAATTTTTCTAATATACTTTTTGTCTTGTTTAACTGATTTGTAAATAGAAGAAGTTTTATTTGCATTGCTTTAACTTCAGTTTTTGTTTTTATATAGTCAAAATGTTTAACTACTATGTAACCTGAGAAAGCTGTTGTAATTGTCCACAAAAATAGACATACGCACACAAACAAAAGCGAAACATTAACACTAAAAGGAGCTCTCTTATCATAAGAGACAAATAATATAGAAAACCTTTTTTTTGACTTTTGCTTAATGTATTCTAATATATTCATAAAACAATTTTATCATACACTAGAATTTCATGTCAACTATCATATTCTATATCGGATAATTATAAACTTCTAATGGCAGGAACTTTGCAATTACTCTAAAATGCTTATCACAGGATAACAATTTGCATTTATTCTGCCTGCAATTTTGAGCTATCATCAAATCAGGAATTCCTACAGTATTGTTACCATTTTTTATATTAATCAACTGAAAAGAACACAACTCTTCCCAATTTATTGTCATTTTAAGTTTTCTAATACTGCATAACAAATCACTTAAATCAAACTCTTTTTTGTATAAAATAAACGGCAATAATTCTGTTAATATTAATTCATTCGTACACAAAACATTAGTGACAATTAAGTCATTAACAAATAAAAAGTTTTTGTTCCCTCTAAAGTATTCTATCCAAACTGACGAGTCAATCAATATATTATTCATCGCATTCTTATTTTATTTAAATCTATATCTAAAGATACTTTCCCAAAATAATTTGTCAATTTTTTCAATTTTTCTCTTTGTATGAGATTTTCTAATGCAACTTTTATTAACTCTGTCTTTGTAGAAATGTGAGTAAGATTCATAGCTTTATTTATTAATTGTTCTGGTAAATCTAAAGTTGTTCGCATATAACACTCTCCTTTTATGCATATAATATTATTTTTTATATGCATGTCAAGTACGATTAAAGATGAATAGAAAAATAGGCTTATCTAGCTTGCTACAAGCATGATTGTGCATCCATGTTTAAACACTTGTTGTCTTTTTGTAAATCCTGCTTTGGTTAGTAATTCACTTTGACTTGTAGAGAAAAAAAACTACTTCATATTCTTTTACCTGACTTGACCTTTTGGGTTCCCCCTTTCCTTCCTTTTTATGAGTGTTTTTTCCTTTTTTTCGTTAAACCGGTCAAGTCAGGTTCTAAGTTAGCTTTTTTGTGTCCTCCATTGTAAAAGGGTAATATTTTTGGATTTTGTTCCGCAAAATATAGTATATTTTTGGATTTCATATTTTTATATGTTATAATAGATTCATGATAAAAAGGGATATTGAAAAAAAAATCATATCAAAAATCGGCAAAGGTAAAGCCATTATTGTTTACGGCGCGCGACAAGTCGGCAAGACTACTCTTATAAAAGATATTTTTGGAAACAAAAATGGCGTTTTGTGGCTTAACGGCGACGATGACGTTGTCCGTGCAACTTTTGAAAACATTAATACCGAAACTTTCCGACCCATTATTGGCCCAAACAAAACTATTATAATTGATGAAGCTCAACGCATTAAAGATATTGGTTTAAAATTAAAAATTATACAAGATAATTTTGGTGATCAAATCCAACTTGTAGCCACAGGTAGTTCATCATTTGATTTGGCAAACAAAATCAACGAGCCTATGACTGGTAGAAAGTGGAATTTTTGGCTCGCACCTCTGTCATTTTGGGAAATGGAAGAGCAAAACGGCTTAATTGCTGAAAAAATGAACCTTGAAAATCGTTTGTTATATGGGTCCTATCCTGATGTTGTCACAAACCCTTCAGACGCGCGTGACAGAATAAAAGAGCTTGCCAGAGATAGCTTATACAGAGATGTTCTTAATCTTGGTGAAATTATTAAAACTGATAAGTTAGAAAAAATTTTACAGGCACTGTCCTTCCAAATCGGTTCGCAAGCAAGCATGAATGAAATCGCAGGATTAGTAGGATTGGATAGCAAAACTGTTGACAAATATATTTCTTTACTTGAAAAATCTTTTGTCATTTTCCGATTGACAAGTTATAGTAGCAATCTCCGCAACGAACTTAAATCATCTCAAAAATTTTATTTTTATGATACAGGCATACGCAATGCTGTAATTGATAATTTTCAACCACTTGCTTTAAGGCAAGACATCGGCCCAATATTTGAAAATTATATAATAGCCGAAATGAAAAAGAGAAACAGTCACAAAGGTTATTTTTGGCGCACCACAAAACAACAGGAAATTGATTATATCGCTGAAAAGACAGGCGAATTATCTGCAATAGAAATAAAATGGAATGAGAAACGTCCTGCCAAAATACCAAAAACTTTCTCTTCAAAATATCATCCTAATCAAGAAATTATAATAAACCGTACAAACTATGCAGATATGCTTCTAAAAATTACATCACAATTTGACTAAGTATTATCCTAAATTACCTATCTTCAACTATTTTCAGAATTCACTAACAAAAAGAGACTTATCTAGTTTGCTACAAGCATGATTGTGCATCCATGTTTAAACACTTGTTGTCTTTTTGTAAATCCTGCTTTGGTTAGTAATTCACTTTGACTTGTAAATGTACAGGGCGTGTCATAGTGATAAAGTTCGTCTTTGGAGACAATATGCTGTTCATTTTTTAGTTTTTCAAATTCTGCAAAGAAAAAATCCTCTTGCTCTTTAGTTTCTGCCATATAATCGCATTCTACATAAACTCCTTTGTCACAAAGCACATCATGTATACGTTGATACAACTTTAATTTTTTTAAATGAGAAAGATGATGCATTGTCTCAAATGCCACTGCTGCGTCAAATTGTTTACAACCAAATTCAGTATCTAAATAATTGCCACAAATTAAGGTTAGTTTGCGCTCTTTATGTTTATTTTCAAGTTGTTCTAACATTTTTGCAGTCAAGTCAATACCAGTCACTTGAGTCGTCATATGACGTTCATAAATACTAACACGACTCGAAAAGAAATCATCCATTTTCTCAAGTTTCATAATATAGTCCTTTTAAGGGGTTAAGACTTCCATTATAATTTTATCCAAATATTTTTTTAAAAAAACTGTGACTTTGGTATTTAGCGTCTTGAGGAACGTCACCCATAGTTTTTGCATATTCAAACAAAGCACGTTTTTGTTGATCTGTTAAAGATGTAGGGACCACTACATTTATCTTAACATACAAATCGCCTCTTGTTCTCCTGCCAAGCATTGGGAAACCCTGTTCTCTAATTCTTAAGGTCCTGCCAGATTGAGTACCCTGAGGTATCTTTATTTTTACAGAACCTTCTAAAATAGGCACGTCAATTTCAGCCCCCATTGCTGCTTTAGGAAAAGAAATAGAAATTTCTGTATATAAATCGTCCCCTTCTCTTCTAAAACCCGAAGTCTGCTTCATGTGGATTACAACATAAAGGTCTCCTGCAGGAGCGCCATTTACTCCAGCATTTCCAGAGCCTGTAACTTTTAAAGAAGTGCCTTCCTGAACACCCTGAGGTATTTTTACTTTAATAGTCTTCCTAGCATTTACGATACCTTCTCCTCTACAATCTGGACAAGGATTTGCAATTACTGTACCTTTACCTTTACATTGAGGACACTCTTGGCTAAATGAAAAAAATCCTTGAGAATATTTTACTTGTCCTTTACCTTTACATTGAGGGCACTGTTTAGGAGCAGAGTTATCTCTACTACCTGTGCCATGGCATTTAGAACAAGTCTCCTTTTTAGGTATGTCTATAGAAACTTCCGCACCTTTCATTACGTCTAAATATGAAACTTCTATATCATAACGTAAATCTTCACCTCGTCTTTGTGAAGTTCGACTTCTTTTACGACCAGATGCCCCTCCACCAAAAATGTCACCAAAGATATCGCCAAAAATATCGCCCATATTTGAAAAATCACCGCTACTATATGAATAGCTGCCCCCAAAAGGATTACTTCCTCCCCCGGGCGTACCACCCATAGCGTCATGACCAAATGTGTCATATTGCTGTTTTTTTTGTTCATCAGACAAAACTTCATAAGCTTCATTTATCTCTTTAAACTTTTCTTCAGCTTCTTTGTTGCCAGGGTTTTTATCAGGATGATATTTTAGAGCAAGCTTTCTATAAGCAGATTTTATTTCGTCTTTACTTGCAGACTTGGCAACACCAAGCACTTCATAATAATCTCGTTTCATTTCTTCTTATTCCTTAATTCCAAAATTTTTGTATTATTTTCTTTTAAAAAATTCTTTCCTGTAACAACTGGTTTTCCTGTCTCTAACTCAAGTTCTTGTCTTGCTGTCCTTGCTATTCGTCCACCTTTTATACTTGCTTTCTTATTCTCCCCAACACCTCTAGCATTTTCAGTTTCAGCTATTTGTCTTGTTGAAAGCTCAGCTAGAGCGGTAAAAATAAGCTCTGCCTCGCTCATATGATCTCGTAAGTTTTGTGTTTTAATCCTTTTAATTTCTTATGCTCATTAACAGTTAAATCCGACCACTCTTTGTGAATTATATTTGTTAAAACAGCAAACTCATTACCTTCCTTAACTCCATGACTTTTCCAGTAGTCCGTGCGTTTATTTCTTGTCTCTTGCCCCATCATTCTACGCTGTATCCATTTGTCGCTTCTTCCATGTTTTTTCCAGTTTTCTCTAGCTCTATCTATGGGTTTCTCAGGATTCGATACCTCTTCTATACGTTCATAACCAACTTTGGCAAGCCATCGCTTTATCGGCCCTGCTTTTGGACTTGGTATAGATTGAATTATACGCAACATGTCTTTTACATCACCAGCAAGCGTTTTTCGTTTTTTACCATTGGCTAGCATTTCTACATGGGGACAATTTGTCCCTACGTAGCCTCCGAATTCTACATCACGCTTTCTAAGTTTTTTAAATAGTCTGGAGGATTTTTAGATCCTGTCAAAGCATGGACAACATCAACCACAGAAAAATACCACTTCTCTTTTTCTTCATCATAATGTCTGCGAATGTTAAAATTCTCAAAAACAGTCAACGCTTTATCTTCCATTAAATTATTACCTCAAAATCAGAATTTTATGAACGAAAATCAAACAAAGAAAAATCCATATCTTGTTTTTCTTTTGTTTTATTTTTTACACTATACTTTAAGGCATATTTACTCATAAAATTATCAATTTGGTTTTTGTTGTTTTTTAAAAACCAATTTATATGATTCTTTACATATTCCTCTCTGATTCTGATGTTATTTAAGTCATTTGGAATTCTTATTAATCTTTCATCTATACTATCAAATCCATAAAAAGGTTTTTGTAATCTTTCCTTTGTCATATCAATATAATTTTTGTTTATATCAACCCCTATAATATTTCTGTCTAGTTGTTGGCAAACTCTAGCAGAAGTGCCAGATCCAACAAAAGGGTCTAGTACAGTATCTCGTTCGTTAGAACTAGCTAATATCATGCGTTCAAACAATGCTTCTGGTTTTTGCGTCGGATGCTGCTGTCTATTTGCACTACAATAGTGAACATGTGAAAATTTCCACACGTTTCCAGGATTTGATCCTCGCATATTATTTATTGAACGATAAAACTTTTGAGGAATCCTGATAGAATCTATATTAAACACAAAATTTCTGTTTTTACTAAACATTAATATGTCATCATGTCTTGGACTGTATCCTTTTGTTTTTCCTATTCCTTGAGTGTAATGCCAAGTTATCCAAGAAACAAAGTTATACTTCATTTTTTGTTCTAGTATCATATATATATATGATATAAATCTCATTCCCATACATATATATATTGTTCCATGAGGCTTTAATACTCTATCCACTTCTTTTAACCAATTTTCTGTAAAAGTTAAATATTCATTAAACTCTAAGTCGTCTTGTGTTTCTCCATAATTTTTACTCAGATTGTAAGGAGGATCGGTAACAACTAAATCAACGCTGTTATCCTTCAGCGACCTCATACCTTCAATGGCATCCGCATGTATAAGATTTACTTTATCCATTTGTTTTTCTTAGCCTCTTTATACCAATCTGTTATACTTTTTTTAGAACTCTTTAGATATTTATTATCTAGTAGCTGACAAAATTCCCATGTCGTTCTCTTGGTAAGACTGATATAATTAATGTCCTTTATCTGTAATTGCCCTGAGCCTAAGGCTGGATTATAGCTTATGTCTTTATCTGATATAAATTTTAAATCATAAGCATTATAATCTACTATTTCCATAACACTATCAATTAGATTAGTATTATAATTTTTTTGACTATATACTTTATGTGTTATGCTTAATATTATAAACATAAAATCAAGATCTTCAACATAAGCAGTTCTAATCCTAGAAAAAGACGTTATGTTTGGCCCCTTCCCAGAAGACTTTATATCTTCCGATGTTGTCTTAACATCTACATTTGCTGTAATATGCGAATTAGTTTTTTTAAATTGAAGAACTATATCCGCTATACCTAGTCTTGGTTGTGCCTCAATATTTATTAATTGATATTTATTATCCTTTATATCATATATCCTAGAAAATACCTCATAACACCACGCTTCAATAATTGGACCAGCTATCTTATTAATATTTTCCAAAGGCAACCCATATTTTAGATTTGTATTTATAACTATCTTGTTATCGTCATCTTTAATTCTTTCTTGTAGAATATCTTTAATAATAGCAAGTACATTTTTAGAATCACTTTCGTAGCTCTTTGACTCAACGGGCTTTTTAAAAACCATATCTTCATATTTCATATGTTTACCATATAATATAGATTGACTTACAATATCTCTACTACTCGCGTAGATCCAAATGGAACCTCTAAAAACTTTACGGAAACACTTTATCATTAAAGTTCTCAAGAGAGGTTCCATTTTAATCAATTATAAGTTACTTATTTCTTGTTATCGTCAACGACTTCGGCGTCAACCACATTGCCAGAATCTTGAGCACCTTGAGTTGGCTGCTCTGTACTCTGCCCAGAAGATTGCGCGGCTCCCTGAGCACCCTGTTGTGCCTGAGAATTTTTATATACAGCTTCAGCGAGTTTATGAGAAGCAGTCATTAAAGCCTCTTTTGTTGTCTTAATTGTTGCAATATCATTACCCTTAAGTGCATCTTTTGAAGAGGATAAAGCCTGTTCTATTGCAAGCTTTTCATCTGCAGAAATTTTATCGCCATGCTCTTTTAAGCTCTTTTCTACTGAATAAACAAGGTTGTCTGCTTCATTTCTTACTTCTATTTCTTCTTTACGTTTAGAATCTTCAGAAGCATATTGTTCTGCCTCTTTTACATATTTATCTATATCTTCTTTTGAAAGTTTTGTTGAAGAAGATATTTTAATAGATTGCTCTTTGCCAGTTCCTTTATCTTTTGCAGACACATGTAAAATACCGTTAGCATCTATATCAAAAGTAACTTCTATTTGAGGCATTCCTCTTGGCGCAGGTGGTATACCGTCTAACATAAACCTACCAAGCGACAAATTGTCTTGTGCCATTGGCCTTTCGCCTTGTAAAACATTAATTTCAACACTTGACTGATTGTCTGCTGCTGTCGAAAATATCTGAGAACGTTTAGCAGGAACTGTTGTGTTTCTATCTATTAAAGATGTCCTTACACCACCCATTGTTTCTAAACCTAAAGTTAAAGGCGTAACATCTAAAAGAAGAATATCTTTTACATCTCCTGTAAGTACTGCAGCTTGTACTGCTGCACCAAAACATACACACTCCATAGGATCTATACCACGTTCTACTTTTTTACCTACATAATCTTCTACAAACTTTTGAACTATAGGCATCCTTGTAGGGCCCCCAACTAAAATTATCTTTGTAACTGTATCTGTGTTAAGTTTTGCATCTTTTACAGCTTGGTCTATAGATTCTTTGCATCTTTCTACTATAGGCCTTACCAAATTTTCAAGAGTTGCTCTTGTAAACTTCATAGTTAAATGTTTAGGTCCTGAAGCATCTGCTGTAATAAATGGAAGATTTATATCAGTTTCTAAAACATTTGAAAGCTCTATTTTGGCTTTTTCAGCAGCTTCTTTTAAACGTTGCATCGCCATTTTATCATTACGTAAATCTATTCCATTAGTCTTTTTAAAATCTTCTGCAATATAGTCTATTAAAGCGTTATCCATATCAGTTCCACCAAGCTGCGTATCCCCAGAAGTTGAAAGCACTTCAAAAGTGCCTTCTGCACCCATTTCCATAATAGTTACATCTAATGTACCTCCACCGAGATCAAAAACCAATATTTTCTGCTCTTTACCAACTTTATCTATACCATAAGCAAGAGACGCTGCCGTAGGCTCATTTACAAGTCTTACTACGTCTAGACCAGCAATCGCACCAGCATCTTTTGTAGCTTGTCTTTGATTGTCGTTAAAGTATGCAGGCACTGTTATAACAGCCTTACTTATAGGTTCCCCTAGATAAGCTTCTGCATCTTTTTTTATTTTCTGTAAAATAAATGCTGAAAGTTGTTGAGGTGTAAACTCCTTACCGTTTACAGTGTACTTATAGTCTGTACCCATTTTTCTTTTAAAAGCACTAATTGTACCTTCAGGATTTGTTACTGCTTGTCTTCTTGCGGGCTCTCCAACTAAAAGTTGTCCGTCCTTTGTAAAAGCCACATAAGAAGGGAAAGCTTTACCTCCTAAAGTTGTACCCTCTGCTGAAGGTATAAGAGTAGTCTTCCCACCTTCCATTACAGCTGCAGCAGAATTTGACGTACCCAAGTCAATACCAATAATTTTTGCCATTGTTTCCTCCCCTATTAATTTTATTTTTAACAATTTAAAATTTTTAAATAGTTTTTTCTTCTTGTTCTTCTTTTTTACTATTTTTTGCTACTTTTACTTTTGCCGTCCTTATAAGCTTACCATTCATTTTATAACCTTTTTGATAAACTTCTAGAACTTTCCCATCTTCTTCTTGACTTTCAACAATATCTAAAGCTTCACATACGTTTGGATCAAACTTCTCACAAAAAATTTCTTCTATCCCTTCTTCCTTTAACATTTTTGAAAATTCTTTACTTATCATATCCAAACCAACAACTATACTGTCTATATTATTTCCTGATTTTGCGCTCTTTAAAGCTTGTTGCAAAACATCATCTATATTAATTTGTTTGATAAGAATTTTCTCTTTGCCCCAATCTAAATAATCTTTTTTTTCTTTTTCTGATCGTCTCCTATAATTCTCAAAATCTGCTTTTAACCTTATAAGCTGATCATAATAATTTTGTGCTAATTCTTTTTGCGTTTGGACAGACTGCTTTAAAATTTCAAGTTCTAATATCTTTTCATCTCGGGCTTGATTATAATCAAATTCTTGCGATTTAGTATCATTTAACTCCTCTTGCTTTTCATTATCCAAAATAACTCCTCCCATTATTTTTTATTTTTAAAAAAATTGTTTAGCATTTCTGACACTTTATTAACAAGAGACATCATTTTTTCGTATTCCATGCGTTTAGGACCTATAATTCCTAAAACACCTACTGCACATTTGTCACACTTATAGACATTTGTCACAACACTTAAGTCTTTAAGTTCTGCTAAAGTATTTTCTGAACCTATTTTTACATTAATTCCAGTACTGCTAAAATCTTTATTTATTATTTTTATAAACTTTTCTTTATCTTCATTAAACCGGATAAGAGACTTTACAGGCTCAAAATCATTAAAATTTTCAACTGTAACAACGTTAGAAGTCCCATCTACATAAACATCATCTTGGATATTATAAAAAACATCACCGATTTTTTCTGCAGCATCTAAAATTACTGCTTCGTTTTGTCTAAAATTTTTTATCTCTAAAAGTATTCTTTTATTTGCCTGAGCTGCCGATATTCCTCTAAGCTTATCATTTAAAAAATTACGTAATTTATTAATCTGAACTTGTGTTAAAAAGATCTTAACTCTTTTATGTTTTACTATACCGCTTTGTGTAAGAAGTACAACTAAAAGTTCTTCATTAGAAATTTGTACAAGTTCTATATTCTTTATAACATCATACTGAGTTTTAGGAGCTACAACAAAGCCAGTATACTGTGAAAGACAAGACAAAATACGAGAAGTTTCAGAAAGAATTGCCTCTGTTTCATTATGTTTTCTTTCGTATTCTTTTTTTAACTTCGCTTCTTCTTCTATAGCAAAATTTTGCAACTTAACAAGAGTATCTACATAAGCTCTATACCCTTTATCTGTAGGGATTCTCCCCGCAGAAGTATGAGGGTGAGAAAGAAACCCTTCTTTTTCAAGATCTGCCATTAAATTTCTCACCGCAGCAGATGAAAGAGAAATGTTATATTCTTCTATTAAAGCATTAGAACCTACCGGCTTTCCTGTTTTAATATAATGATAGATAACAGCGCTCAATATTTTGCTCTTTCTCTCTTTTAAAATCTCTAACCCTATTTGTCTCATAGTAGCCTCTTTGAATAGGTTAATAACAACAGATGATTATTAGCACTCTTGTTATCTAAGTGCCAATATTGTAGCACTAACACTCTAATATGTCAAGTGTTATTTATTACTGAGTCTCTCTAAAAAAACCCATTTATCATTTTAATTTCTATTGATTATTTGGAGAATTATTAAGTACTTGATTTTTAATAAACTTGCATAGTAAATCTGTGCACGTATTAGTGACAACAAATTTACTATGCTAATAGGTATTATTTCTCTGATGTATTTGCATTATCTACAGCAAGAGCAAACTTTGTAGCACCAGCGCTCTTTGCTCTATCCATAAATTGTATGACAAGATTGTAAGGTATCTGTTCATCACCTTTTATAACTATGGATTGGTTTGGATTAGAAACCAGCCATTCTTTTACAACAGCCTCAACATTTTCTAGCTCTGTTTTTTTGTCATCTACATATATATTCTGTTCCCTAGATATTTTAACTTCCATGTTCGAACTATCTGTAGCATCTGTAATTTTTGTTTTTGGAAGATTTACAGTTATTCCTGGCTGCATTAGAGCAGGAGTTGAAATCATAAATATAATTAAAAGTACTAAGATAACGTCAGTAAAAGGAGCGATATTAATGTCTGTTTTTACTTTGTTTCTTTGTATACGAGCTTTCATTTACTTACTCCTATTCTTAAATAAAACTTCTTCTAAAGCAGATACACAATATTCCATTTGTATAACAAATTTGTCTATCTTTTTTGCAACAAAATTATAAGCTACTGAGGCCGGTACTGCAACACTTAAACCTGCTGCTGTTGCCATTAAAGCTTCTGAAACTCCACCTATAATTACTGCTATACCGCCAGCACCAACTGCAGATATATCATGGAACGCACTTATAATACCTAACACTGTACCAAATAAACCTACATAAACTGTCATACTTCCAAGTGTAGCTAATATTGTTGTAAAAGTTTCTAAATTTACTGTTTGGATCATTATTTCTCTTTCCATAGCATTTTCACTAACAGTCTCACCTTTTACTTTAAAAGCAAGTATCCCAGCTTTTGATACTGATGCCAGTGGAGAATTTACGCTATCACAATAATCTAGAGCCTCATCTAATTTCCCATCTTCTACATATTTGGTCAATTTTTTTATAAACTCTACTCTTGTAACTCTCGATTTACTCCAAAACTCAAATATCTTATAACATATAATAGTTACTGACAGCACAGAACAACCTAACAAAATATATAATGTCACTCCTCCCATATTGAGTATTTCTATAATACTTTTTCCTTCAAACATTTATTTCTCCTTTTATTTTAATTATCCACTCCAACTCTAAATTCAAAAGCTGTTACTAAAATATTTTTTTCGTAATCACTAGGTAGATTATCAAATGTTTCATCTTCTACAAGCCTGATAACTTCTTCATCAAAGCTTTTATTGCCTGATGACTCCAAAATTGAAATATGTGAAGTAGTTCCATCTCTATGCACTGCAAATTTAACAACTGCACGTCCTCTTCCATATGTTTTTTTCAGCCATGGTAGATACTGTCTTAACTTTTGGTGCACCTGTTTTGCATATGCCTCATATTTAAATTTCTGAGCTTCATAAGCAATTTCATTCTGAGTTTTAGTTTCTTTATCAGTTTTATCCTCTTCTTTTTTCTTTGTAGATACAGAATCATCTTGAGGTTCAGGCTCAGGAGCTTTGTCCTCTACAGGAACTGTAAATACTTTACCTTCTTCCGGAATAGGAACAGGTTCAGGGTCTGGCTCCGGCTGAACTTCTGGTTCAGGTTTGATTTCTGGCTCTTCAATCAAAGATGGAGATAAAAACTCTACCTCTACAATTTCTTTATCATCTTTATGCTTTACGCCATTACTCCATATAATAAATATAACTAATGCATTTATCAATATTGATACTACTAAACAAACAATAAAATTACTTTTTTTAACCATTTTAGTCATATCCTTAGTTACTATTTTATCGACGCACCTAAATACAATACATCTTCTCCGTCTATGGACATGGCTTCTTTCTTCTTCTTCTCTTCTCTTTTTCTCCTTTCTTCTTCTTCTCTTCTTTTCTTCTCTTCTTCCAGCTTCTTCTTCTCTTCTTCCAATTTCTTTTTTTCTAAAGCTAATTTTTCCGCCTCTTCTTTGGCTTTGGCTCTTTCTAACTCTTCACGCTTTTTTCTTTCTAAAGCCATTTTGTCTTTTTCTGCTTCTAGTTGAGCTTTTGCAAGATCTTCTCTATTTTTCTTCTCTAAAGCCAGTCTTTCCGCTTCTTCTTTTGCCCTCATCCTTTCTAATTCACTCTGTCTCTTTCTCTCTGTTGTTAGCTTTTCTCTTTCTTCTTGCACCCTCAACTTTTGGGTTTCTTGTTGAGCTTTCGCAAGTTCTTCTCTCTTTCTTCTCTCCAGAGCTAACTTTTCTTGCTCTTCTTTTGTTCTTACTTTCTGTAACTCCATCTCACCTTTTACTTTTAATCTTTCCTTCTCTGCTTCTAACCTTGCTTTCTCTTTTGCTGCTTCCATCTCTGCTTTTGTTAATTCTTCACTTCTTTTTTTATTTAAAGATATTTTATCAGCTTCTTCTTTTGCTCTTAATCTTGCTTGCTCTGTTTCTAACCTTGCTTTTTCTGCCTCTAATCTTGCTTTCTCTCTTACCGTTTCCATCTCTGCTTTTGCTTTCTGTGATTCCATCTTTGCTCTTGTCTTTTGTGCTTCTATTTCTGCTTTTGCTTTTGCAAACTCTATTTCAGCTTGAACTATAGACTTATAATCATTATCTTTTGAGTCTAATTTATCTAAAATCCTTTCTAACTTTTCCATGTCTGAGGCAGTGTCTGAAAATACCGATGTTACTAGACTAAAAAACATTACACCTACCAAAACACAATTACAAATTTTTTTCATATATCTATCCTTGTTAATTTTACTATATGTAATTTTTAAAATGATTTTTCTTCTTTTATTTTCCAATGTAATCTTTTAACTCTTTTTTTAATTTT
>NZ_JAITJM010000009.1:0-2519 GCF_031278955.1 Candidatus Endomicrobiellum cubanum
GTCTAAATATTTATTTTTTATATCTTATTACATAATTTGCGCATAAACAATTAAAACCTGGTTCGCCCTGTATATATGGAAAGAGATAGATAGGGAACCCAAAAGGTTAAGTCAGGTGACTTTCAGGCAGTCTGCCCAAGCTTTAATCTGCTAAATGACCAGTTTGTATATTGTAATGTTCCGGATATAAATGTTTCCCAAAAATTAAGTTGTCAGATAATATAGATGATAATAAAGTTCTTTTATCAGGAGGAGGTAATATTATTTTGTGGCGTAAAAAGTGGGATGATTTTTTTGTAATAGCGTAAATGAGATTGTATTTTTTAGTGACTCTACCAAGGATATTGTAATCCTATTTTAAAAGACTATTTATATGCATAACCACCATCTACTATTAAAACTTGTCCGTTAATATATCTATTATCAATTAAATGTAAACAAATAGATGATATTTCTGATTCATAAGCAAATCTATGAAGCGCAATTTTATTTATAATATTTTCTTTTATTTTCTTTGGTTTATTTTTCTGCCAAGAAGTTTCTACAAATCCAGGAGCGACAGTATTTACTGTTATATTTCTATTGTTAAAAATTTTAACAAGGTTTTTTGAGAGCATATGTAACCCTGCTTTTGAAATACCATATGGAATAGAAATTGCAGGTGGTTTAATTCCCAGTAATGATCCTATAAATATTATATTGCCATTTTGCTTAATCTGTTGTCCTAGTCCTTGTACAATAAAAAAAGGCGAAGATAGATTTGTGTTTATAACTTTTAGCCAGTCTTCAATCGTAAGTTCATAAAAATCTTTTCTATTAGTAGTGCCTGCATTTAAAACTAGAACGTCAAGTTCACTTGTTAAAGTTTTTACTGTATTAATGAATTCGCCTATTTGATTGATTTTTGATAAGTCATGTTTTATTATTTTATAGGCAGGAGAAATTATTTCTAACTCTTTTTTTAATTGTTGTATAAGTGAATCATCATTAGAATAATTAAAGATAACAAAATACCCTTTTTTTAATAAATCTATTGCAATTTGTTCTCCTATTCCTTTGGTTGACCCTGTAACTAAAGCATATTTCATTATTTACATATATCCTTTTATAGATCTTGCTTTTAAAAAGCTATTAATAGTGTCAATTTCTGCCCATTCAAAATCTTTTATATCTATGTATTCTAACTTAATTTTGAAATTAATAATAAGTTGAACAAGAGCATTTTCATACCATTCGTTATAAAGTCCATCATTCACCATACTTATAATTTCATTTTTTAATATTTTGGCAGTATGTTTATCAAGTTTAGTAATACCAGCATATTCTCCATGATATTCTTTTAAATCTTTCCCCATTATAACTATCTGATCATTGTTAATTTGTGCATTATAATCTCCATCTTGCTTTATACTAGTGTCAATTGCTACAAACGCTTTTTTAGGACAATTCAGTATTATTCTTAATAGCTGTTTATTAAATACAATATCTGAATTTAATACTACAGTTTCATCATTAAGGAACTCTTTTGCAAACCATAAAGATGCTATACTATTTGTAATTTTATAAAATGGATTTTCTATAAAATCACATCCCTTTGTAGTAGATATAAATTCATTAATTTTAAATCCAACCACGGTATATATTTTAGCTGTTTTGTCTGATTCTCTAATTATATTTATTGTCCTTTGAAGGATTGTTTGCTTATTGTTTAGCTTAAGCAATGATTTAGGGAGATTTACTGTGTATGGGTATAACCTTGTTCCTTTGCCAGCTGCAAGTATAATATAATTCATGCGTTGGTCCTCCACAATAGTAAGCCATAACGTGACAAAGTGTTTTTAATAGGAAAGATAATATCTATATTTTGTTTTTTCATGGTTTTCACTATGTTAATACCTGTTGCTTCAATAGGGATTCTTGCTTGAGTGGGATTTACACAACCCTGTGGGCTACACCCATTTCTACATAACTTGCAAGATCCTCCGATAAAAGAAACTGCTAAAGAATCATTGTTATCGTATAGAAATTTTTCTAATAGTCCTAAACATGAGTGTATCCTATTAGTTGTATTAGAGCGTACTTCTTCAAAGTTTTCTATTGTTATAGACATTGTAGTTTTTAATATAATTGCATTTGAATAATCATCTTTAATAATTGCTTGATAATCCAAAGCTGGAATTTTTGGAGGGCAAGTCCACTTCTTATTATATTTGTTACAATAAAAGCATTTTAATTTGACTCTTTCTTCAAAAATAATATCTTTTGTATTGATTTTTATAATTTCTATATCTTTAAATTTTTTAAGCATTAAGATTTAACCTTAAGTTAATATTTTTTAACTATCCTGTTTCACTGTCAAGCCAGGTCCTATAATGTATATTATGTTTTGTTCAGGAATGCCTGCATTAATGTATCCTGAAACTTGGTAATCTAAAATACACTTCCCGCAAACGTTGTAATAGGTAATAATCTAGTCCCTAAACCAGCGGCCAAAACTATAGCTAAATTCATATTTTGAT
>NZ_JAITJM010000012.1:0-22988 GCF_031278955.1 Candidatus Endomicrobiellum cubanum
GTCTAAATATTTATTTTTTATATCTTATTACATAATTTGCGCATAAACAATTAAAACCTGGTTCGCCCTGTATATATGGAAAGAGATAGATAGGGAACCCAAAAGGTTAAGTCAGGTGAAAGCAATATAGAAGATTTTAGGAAAGTAATTTTAGAACCTGACTTGAATAAGGAAAAATACAAGAATTTTTTAGAATGATAATAAAGAGTCAACTGCTATGGACTTAAGTCCATAGCAGTTGACTCTTTATTAAATGCATGTTTTTATCTTTGTCTAAAAGTACAATATGTTGTGAACTACTACACTTTATGGACAGAAAAAAAAATATTTGGTATAATTTTGTAGTTAATATTTTTTTATAGTAATTAAATTAGTTAAATAATAAGAGGTAATAAAAGATGGCATTTGTAAAAAAAGATGTAGTTGAACAGTATAAAACACATGAGACAGATACAGGTTCTCCTGAAGTTCAAGTTGCTCTTCTTACAACAAGAATTAAGTATCTTTCTGAACATTTTAAAAAATTTCCTAAAGATTTTGCTTCAAGAATTGGATTCCTTAAGATGATAGGGCATAGAAGAAGATTGTTAGATTATATTAAAAAGAATAATAAAGAAAGTTATACTACTTTGATTAAAAAGTTAGATCTTAGAAAGTAAATTTGTATATTAAATTTAGCACAAACCACAAAGGATGCAAGGAAACGCTTTATAATGGTATAGGCGTTTGCTTGGATCTTTTGTGTGGTTGGCGTTAGATAATGGAGTTAAAATGGAATATTTAAAAAAAGAGATGGACATTGCTGGTAAAAAAATTATTGTTGAGTCTGGCAAAGTAGCAAAACAAGCAAGTGGATCTTGTACTGTAAGAGTTGGAGATACTATTGTATTAGTTACTGCTGTTGCTGCAAAAGAGCCTAAGCTTGGTGTAGATTTTATGCCTTTAACTGTAGACTATAGAGAAAGAACTTATGCTGCTGGTAAAATACCGGGAGGTTTTTTTAAAAGAGAGGCAAAACCAAAAGAAAGTGAAATTTTAGTAAGTAGACTTATAGATAGAAGTGTTAGACCTCTTTTTAGTGAATATTGGAGAAATGATACTCAAATTTCTGCTATTGTGCTTTCTCATGATGGGGAGAATGATGCTGATTTGCTTTCCATTATAGGTGCCTCTGTTGCTTTATATACTTCAGATTTGCCTTTTGCTATACCAGTGGCTTCTGCTAGGATAGCTAAAGTTGATGGAAGGCTTATTATTAATCCAACTATTTCAGAACAAAAGCTCAGTGTCTTAGATTTAGTAGTAAGTGGAACTCAAGAAGCTTTGACTATGGTTGAGGCGGGAGCTCAAGAGATTTCAGAAGAAGAGATGTTAGAAGCTTTAAATCTTGCTAAGGATACAATAAAGGAAATTTGCTTATTTATAAAATCTCTTCCAAGTAAGGTTAAAACAGAAGTTTCAGAGCCTGTATATAATGTAGATTTAAAGAAAGATATAGAATCCGAAGCAATTTCTAAAGCACAAGAAGCTGTTACAATAAAAGAAAAAGGTGAAAGAGACTTTTTTTGGTCGTCGTTTAAAAAAGATATATCTGTAAAAATGATTGAGAAATATCCACAAGAAGACCCATCTATAATAAGCGTTATATTGAAAGATGTTTTTTATAGAAAAGCTAGAGAACTTGTCTTAAATAAAAAAGTACGTACTGATGGGCGTGGTTTGGAAGAAATAAGACCTATAACTTGTGAAACAAATATTTTACCAAGAGTACATGGTTCTAGTTTGTTTACAAGAGGGCAAACCCAAGCTTTGGTAACTGTAACACTTGGTACTCCTGGAGACATGCAGATCATGGATGAGCTTGTAGGAGAATATAAAGAGCGTTTTATGTTACATTATAATTTCCCTGGTTTTTCAACGGGAGAGGCTAAAGGCGAAAGATTTACAAGTAGAAGAGAAATTGGCCATGGTAATTTAGCAAAAAGAGCTTTAAAAGCTATTTTGCCAAGCGAGCAGGATTTTGGTTACACGATAAGAGTTGTATCAGACATACTAGAGTCAAATGGTTCTTCTTCAATGGCTTCTGTATGCGGAGGTTCTCTTGCTTTATTTAATGCGGGTGTTCCTGTAAAAGCTAGTTGTGCTGGTGTTGCTATGGGTCTTATGAAAGAAGGAGATAATTATGTAATTCTTACAGATATTATGGGAATGGAAGATCATTTGGGAGATATGGACTTTAAAGTGGCAGGTACGAGAAATGGTATTACTGCTCTTCAAATGGATATAAAAATTTCTGGTCTTACAACAGAAATTATGGCTCAAGCTCTTGCGCAAGCTAAGAGAGGAAGATTTTTTATATTAGATAAAATGGATGCGGCGATCTCTATACCAAATAATAAACTTTCTAATTATGCTCCACGTATTGCGACCTTGTCAATTCCTCAATCTAAAATAGGCGAACTTATAGGTCCTGGTGGGAAAAATATAAGAAAGTTGCAAGAAGAAAACAATGTAAAAATAGATATAGAAGAAACTGGTAAAGTTTTTATATCTGGTACTGATACTGGTGTGGATGTGGTAAAAGAGTATGTTGAGTCTATGACTGTTGAAGTCGAAATTGGTAAAATATATAAAGCAAAAATCACAAAAATTATGGCATTTGGGGCTTTTGCAGAATTTTTGCCTGGTAAAGAAGGGCTCATACATATTTCTCAACTTGCAAGTGGACACACTAAAAAAGTAGAAGATATTGTTAAAGAAGGAGATGAAGTTAAAGTCAAAGTTACAGAGATAGATAAGCAGGGAAGAATAAATTTGAGTATGAAAGCAGTTACTAACTAACTTGCTTGAATGTCGTTGGGTTGTTTTTAGAACATAGTTGCAAAATTAAAAAGGATTAATATGGCTAACGATATTAAAAGCAAGGTGAAATCTCTTTACGCAATAATGAAGGAAGAAAAAATTGGTGAACTTGAAATAAGTTCAAAAGATTATAGTATTTCCATAAAGCGCAAAAGTAATAAATCTCCAGTAATGTCGCAAGTTAAACCTGTTGTAGAGCCTGAAGTTTCTGTTGTAAAAGAAGAGCAAAAGCAAGATAAAGCTTTAGCTGAAACAATAAAATCTCCAATAACTGGTGTCTTTTATGCATCTCTATCACCGTCTTCTCCTGTATTTGTCAATGAGGGGGATATTATAGAAGTTGGAGATACAATTTGTATAATTGAAGCCATGAAAGTTATGAATGAAGTAAAAGCAACATTCAAGGCTAAAATAGTTAAAGTTCTTACTGAAAATGCTACTTCTGTAAACTTGGCACAGGATTTATTTGAAGTTAAAAAGATATAATGGTGAGTTAAATGCAATCAAGTATTGGTTTGTTAGCAGGTGATATCTGGAAGTATTTGATTGAAAATGGAGATTCTTCTACAATAAAAATTAGAGTTAGTTTAGGCATTTCAAATACTATGTTATATTTAGCTTTAGGATGGCTTTCAAGAGAGGATAAAATTAATATTATACCTATGGATTATAGTTATAAAATTTCTTTAAAATAGTTTCCTCTATGTTTTAAAAAGAGGTCATTTTAGTGCCGAAAAGAAAAAAAAATAAATTAAAAGAACAAGAAAGTATTAAAGTGAACAGGGAGATGTCAGCCCTGTTTTTTGCTTTATTGTCTTTTTTAAGTACTTATGTTTTTGTTGTTCCAGAAAGGTCTGGAATAATTGGACATGCGTTTTTTGTAATTGTTTTTAGTATATTCGGTATGGCTTCATACGCATTATCATTTATATTTTTTTGGTATTTTATTATATACATAAGACAATCTATAAAAATAAAAGAAAGAATAGATTTTATTTTTGCTGTACTTTCATTAATTTCTTTATCGATATTGTTTGAATCTATGCGATTAGTATTTAAAGTGAGACTTTTTGGTGGTTGGATAGGTGTAACTTTCTATCCATTTTTTGGTGAAATGTTTGGAGATGCCCTTTCATTTATATTGATTTTTGTTATATTTTTTATAATTAGTGCTAGTTTTTTAAGAATTTCTATAGTTAGTTTGTTGTACAATTTTGTAAAAAAACTTATAAAAGATATAAAAGCTTCTAAACATACAGAAAGTATATTACAAAAGCAAACAATAGAAACTTTTGACCAATTTATAAAACCTAATATTGTAAATAGGAGTGAAAGAGAAGATAAAAAAATTACAGAAATAGATAATAGTGCTGTTATTAAGCAAGAAAGTCTTAACAGTAAAAGTTTTAACTATAAGTTGCCTCCAGTAGAACTCCTAAAAAACGATGCAACATCGAATTTTTTTACAAGCAAGGACGATCTTCTTAAAAGAGCAGAACTCCTAAAAAATACTTTACGTGATTTTGGTATTGATGCTGAAATTAAAGATATCATACCAGGTCCTGTAGTAACAAGATATGATTTAGTTTTAGCACCTGGTGTAAGAATACAAGTACTTTATAATATAGCAGATAATATTTCTCTTGCTATGAGGACATCATCAATAAGAATAGTTCCTATACCTGAAAAAGCTGTTGTTGGTATAGAAGTACCAAATCCTCAAAGTACAGTAGTTGGCCTTAGAGGGATTTTAGAGAGCAGAGCTTTTATAAATGCTAGTTCTTTACTTTCTTTAGCTTTAGGAAAAACAATGGATGGTATAGGATATGTAACAGATTTAGTGCAAATGCCTCATTTGTTAATTGCTGGAGCTACAGGTTCTGGAAAGAGTGTAGGAATACACACAATAATATTATCTATTTTATATAAAGCTAGACCAGACGAAGTAAAGTTTTTACTTATAGATCCTAAACGTGTAGAAATGCCAATTTATAGAGATATACCTCATCTTTATAATCCCTGCGTTAGTGCAAGTCAAGCAGATATTATAACTAATCCAAGAGAAGCTTCTGTTGCTTTAAAAAAATTAGTTATAGTGATGGAAGAAAGATATGAAAAATTTGCAAAGCTTATGGTGAGGAATATTGAAGAATACAATTCAAAAATGATAGAAACTTCTGGAGAAAAAGAATTTTATATAGTTGTTATTATTGATGAGCTTGCAGATTTAATGTTAATAGTCCAAAAAGAAATAGAGGATTCTATACAACGTTTAGCTCAAATGGCAAGAGCAGTGGGTGTACATCTGATTCTTGCAACACAAAGACCATCAGTTAACGTCATAACAGGTGTTATTAAGGCCAATTTTCCAGCTAGATTATCGTTTCAAACCACATCTAAAATAGATTCTAGAGTAATTTTAGATACGCTTGGAGCTGAAGCTCTTATGGGAAAAGGCGATATGTTATTTTTACCTCCAGGTGAGGCAAGGCCTACCCGTCTTCAAGGTGCTTTTGTATCTTTACAAGAGGCAGAAAAAATTATTTCTTTTATTAATGCTCAAAATTTTCCAAAATTTTACGAACCTATAATTACAGAAGTTGATGCTAAGAGTAATGTTGATTTAAATAAAGAAAAAGGATCGGATATAATTTCTGCTTTAAAATTAATAAATGAGCGAAAGAGAATATCGCAAGATTTATTAAAAGCTAATTTTGGAGGATCTGCTCGAGCTACAAATATATTAAGTATTTTGGAAGTAGAAGGATTTATATCAAAGCCAGAGGGTACTAATAAGTGGCATATAGATTTTGATAAAATATCCAAGTATTTAGAGAATGTTGGTAATTAAAAAATGAAAAAGGGCAACATAACTCTAATAAGCTTATTTATGTTTTGTGTCTGTAATATTTTTGCTCAAGATTCAAATGATAGATTAAATCTATTATTTTCAAAAATAGAAAGTGTTTATAAATCTATAAATACTTTAAAAATTGACTATACAGAAGATATTCTTTTTGACTCTACTAATGAAAAACAAAAAGTTTCAGGTACTTTGTTTTTTTATAGGCCAAGTAATATCTATATATCTCACAAAACTCCAAAACAGCAAAAAATTTATATTGACGATAAAAATATAACAATATATAATTTAGAAAATTCTCAGGTTATTATTGACAGTTGGCAAAATGTTTTTGATGGAGATTTTTCTGTTGCAACTATTATAAATTTTGGCAATAATTTAGAAAAAATAAAAAAGACAAATGTTATAAGTATTTCAGGGGAAAACGAAAAGTATATAATTTTAAAAGCTGTTCCCATAAAAAGAAAAGATTTGGTCGTAGAAATATATATTTCTAAAACTACTATGTATCCTGTAAAAGCTATTTTACGTTCTTCTCTTGTAAGAGTAGAGACGATATTTGAAAGTTATGTAGTCAATCCTATTCTAGATAAGAAAAACTTTAAATTAAATGTCTCAAATGATGTCGAAGTAATAAGACTTAATTAGGAGATATAATGAAAGAAATAGGGAAAATGCTTAAAGAAAAAAGAGAGAAGTTAAATTTGTCTTTATCTGATGCACATAAAGCTACAAAAGTTCAAGAGAAGTATCTAAAAGCAATTGAAGGTGGCGATACTACTATTTTTTTTGCAGACGTATACTCCAAAAGTTTTGTAAGGTCTTATTCAAAATTTCTTGGATTTGAACCTGAAGAAATAATAAACATGATAAATCTTAAGAATAAAGAGAGAGCTTTAAAAGAAGATCCTGAAAGTAAAAGTATAAAAGAAGGTAATTGTAAAAATCAAAGTGATATAAAGAAATTGTTGATAATTTTAGGTATAGTAATCGCTGTTATTTTAAGTATTTTTATTTTGACTTTTGGTGGAAAGGTTATAAAAGAAGCTGAAAATTCTCATGATGAGAGTTATCAAGAATTATCTTCAAAGCAAGCTGAAAATGATACTCTGGAAGAAAGTGCTAATAGTAATGCCAATAATGAAGAAAAAAATGTGTTAGATAAACAAGAATCTGATATTGTATTAGTAGAACATGAACAGCAAGCGACACCGTTAAATAAACAAGAAGTTGAACTTGTAGCAAAAGATACTGTCTGGATTAGATTAGACAAAGATGGGAAAACTGTTTATGAGGGGAATTTAGGCAAGGGTCAAAGAAAAGTATGGAAAGCTGATAAAAGTTTTATATTAAAAGTAGGTTATGCTCCAGGGCTTAGAGTTTTCTTCAATGGAAAAGAAGTTGACATTACTAAAAATGCAGTTCAAGATGTCAATACAATTATTTTAGAGTAAATAGTTTAAGATTGTTGTCTTTAATAAAGGTAAGAGTTTATGCAAAAAATAGCTGTAATTGTTTTAGGTTGTCCAAAGAATGTTGTAGAAGTTGAATACTTACTGGGGATTCTAAATAGTAAAGGTTTTAAAATAACTAATGATGTTTATGATGCAGACATTGCAATAATACATACTTGTTCTTTTATAAAAGAAGCAAAAAAAGAATCAGAAGAAGCAATATACAACATTTTAAATATAAAAAAGAAAACTAATTTATTAGTTTATGTTTCTGGTTGTTTACCACAACTGTTACAAGATAAAATATTGAAACTATTCCCTGATATAGATGGTTTTGTTGGTACTGGGACATTAAAAAAAATACCTGAGTTAATTCTAAATAAAAAATTTGATAAAGGCCTTTTACCTCCAGGTGGACTTAATAATTCAAGATTTAGAATCCTTTCGTCTAATGTACCTTCAACATATTTAAAAATTGCTGAAGGTTGCCAGCATAGATGTAGTTTTTGCATAATTCCTTCTTTGAGGGGAAATTATGAAAGCAGAACAATAGATTCTTTAGTTACTGAAGCTAAAGCTTTAGTTGAGCATGGTGTTAAAGAACTTATTTTGATAGCTCAAGATACAACAAGTTATGGTAAAGATATTTATGGAACTTTTGTTTTAGATAAGCTACTTGCAAAACTTGCAAAGATTGATAACTTAAAATGGATTCGTTTGTTATATGCATACCCATCTAGTATAACTGACAATCTTCTTGACGTATTTAATGAATATAAAAATATATGTAATTATATTGATATTCCCATACAGCATATTAGTAAAAGTATTTTGTCGAGTATGAAAAGGCCATTAAATACAGCAAAAATTATAGAAAAAATAAAAACAAAATTGCCAGAAGTTGTTTTAAGGACTTCTATAATAACAGGTTTTCCTGGTGAGACAAAAAAAGATATTAGTGAATTAATTTCTTTTTTAAATAAAGGTGTTTTTCAATATGTTGGAGTTTTTGAGTATTCTAATCAAAAAGAATCTGAATCTTCAAAATTAAAAAAACAAATAAAAAATTCTGTTGCAAAACAAAGAAAAATAGAGATAGAAAATACACAATATGAAATTTTTAAGTCAAAAATTGCTAAAATATTACATACTAAAATAGATATTTTAGTTGAAAAATGCACAAAAGAAGTTGGTAAATACTGCATTGTAGCAAGAAGTTATTTTCAATCACCAGAAATTGACGGGAATATAGTATTAAAACAAGATAAACCTTTACAAATCGGGAAATTTTATACTTCTACGGTAACAGGATTAATAGGATACGATATAAGTGCAAAGATTTGAATTGTTTTTAGGGGAAATTTATGAATTTAGCAAACAAACTTACGCTAGCAAGAATATGCATTGTTCCTTTATATATTTTGTTAATGGAGTTAGGTGGTTTTATTGGTACAACTTTAGCGTTATTTTTATTTACCCTTGCTTCTATTACAGATTTTTTTGATGGTAAAATTGCTAGGAGGAATAAAACTGTAACTTCTTTAGGTATATTTTTAGATCCGTTAGCAGATAAAATGCTAATTTCTACATCTTTTATTTGTTTTACTAGTATTCCATTTTTAAGGGTCCCAGCATGGATGGTTGTTGCAATAATAGCAAGAGAATACTTAATTACAGGACTTCGTTCCATAGCAGCCTATAAAAATATAATGATTCCAGCTGATAAGACAGGAAAATTTAAAACTACTTTTCAAATTGTAGCTATTTTATTAATAAGTGTAATTCTAATACTAAATGAATATTTTATAGCTAATCCAACTTCTGTTTATTTAAATAAATATTTTTTGCAATATGCTAATTTTGTAAACAAAATTCCATTTTGGATAACTTTTACGGTAGTTGTTTTTACTGTAACTTCTGGATTAAATTATATGCGTAAATATAGAGGTTTATTAAATGAAAAATAAAATCGTATTGTTTTTATCTTCTGTATTTGGTGTAGGTTATGTAAAGCTTGCTCCAGGCACATTTGGAACATTGGCAGGGCTTGTTATTTGGGCTTTGTATGCTCCTGCTCAATATAATTTACAACTTTATTGGATAATATCAATTTTGGTTATTTCTATAGTGAGTTCCTCTTTAGCAGAGCAGATTTACGATGTAAAGGATGATAAGAGGATAGTTATTGATGAGGTTGCTGGCATTTGGTTTACTTTAGCGTTTCTTCCAAAGACTTTTGTGTTTTTATTTTTTGGTTTTGTTTTATTTAGATTTTTTGATATTAAAAAACCATGGATTATAGTTAAAATGCAAAATTTAAGAGGAGGGTTAGGTATTACAGCAGATGATGTAGTGGCTGGTATATTTGCAAACTTTATATTACAGATTATAAATTGGTATTTCTAAAAGCTTAACGTATATGCTTATAGCACCATTTATATTTGATTTTGTATAGTAGCAATATGATAATAATTAAGAATATGTTGTTTCATTGTTGCATGGGAGAATGTAGTGATAAAGATAAAAAAAATAATATCTGGTATTTTAGAAGTAAATTGTTACATAATTTACGATTCTGATACTTTACATGCTGTTATTGTTGATCCTGGCCAAGATGGCAATAAAGTAATTAATGAAATAGAAAAAAATTCTCTTGTACCTGAAATGCTCATTAATACTCATGGTCATTATGATCATGTACTTTCAGATGATCAAATACGTTTAAGATTTAGTATTCCTTTAGCAATTGCTAAAGAAGATTCTTATATGCTTACTGATGCAAATAAAAACTGTTCTTCTTTAGTTGCTATACCTACAACTGTGAAAAATGCTGAAATTTTTTTAGAAGATAATCAAGAGATAAAGCTTTCGTTTACATCCTTTAAGACTATAAGTACTCCTGGCCATACAAAAGGGGGAATATGTCTTTTATTTGATGGTTTTTTACTGACAGGAGATACTCTTTTTGCTGGTACTATAGGGAGAACTGATCTTGGTGGGGGAGATTATCAAGAAATGCTTAATTCTTTAAAGAGGTTAAAAGAATTAAATCCGTCTCTTATAATTTATCCTGGTCATGGTAGTATAAGTACCCTGGCAAATGAACTTAAACATAATCCATATATTGCAAGTTTATAAATTTATTAAAACAAGGAGATCTAATGAAGAACATTTTGTTGTCCATTCTTTTGTTAGTAGTTCTATTTTCAATAGGGTGTAAAAGGCAGGACATAAAACCTAACAATAATGATCAAGAAAATACTATTGAAACTGTTTCTTTTAGTGATGAACCATCAATAAGAGTTGATAGTGAAAGTGAAGAAGAGCTTAAAACAGTATATTTTGCTTTTGATAAAAGTGAACTAACTCAAGACTCTTTGGAAACTTTAAAAGAAAATGCTGCTTATCTAATGAGAAATAACAGGTCTAATGTTGTAGTAGAAGGCCATACAGACAATAGAGGAACGATAGAATATAATTTATCTTTAGGGCAGCGTAGAGCATTGAAAGTAAAAGAGTATTATGTGCAACTTGGAATTCTACCAAATAGAATAGCTACAATTTCTTATGGAAAAGAAAAACCAGTTGATCTTGAAAATAATGAGGTTTCTTGGTTGAGAAATAGAAGGGCTGTAACAAAAGTTTTAGAGAGTAAAAGATAATGAAATATTTAGTTGGAATTTTTTTATTATTTGGCCTATTTTTTTATAGCTGTGCAACTTATTCGTTAAAATCTAAAGATATTATAAGCCTTAAAGAAGATGTATCTCAATTGCAAATAGAAGATAGAGAACTCAAACAAAATCATGCTGATTTGTATGCTAAAGTGGATTCTTATTCCAATCTAATAGATACTCTTAATGCGAGTGTTTTGGAGCTGCAAAATAAAATCTCTTTTTTAAGTCAAATTATAAATGATCTAGAAACAAATTTAGATCAAACAAAGTCTGGGAATACTTTAATTCCATCTTCTTTATATCAAAGAGCATATGCTGATTATTTAACTGGTAAATTTGAACTTGCCTATTCTAATTTTAAGTCTTTTATAGAAAAATATCCTAACGCAGAACTTGCTGCCCAAGCTCAGTTTTATATGGGAGAATGCTTATATTCTCGTAATATGTATGTTGAAGCTATAGATGAATATAAAAAAGTTGAACAGAATTATAAAAAATCTAATTTTGTAGTAACCTCAAGACTTAAAATAGCTTTGTGCTATGAAAAAATTTCTGAACGTACTTCTGCTGTGAAAATATTTACATCTATAATTAGAGATTTTCCAAAAAGTCAAGAGGCTGTAACTTCTAAGGAGAAATTGAAAAAGTTTGATCATAATGCTCAAGAAAAATAGATTTTTTTCGTGCTTGCTAATTTCTTCCACACTACATGCGATTATTTTATGTTTTGTGTGGAGTATTGTTAAGAAGGATATTTATATATCTACTCCAATAGAGGTTGTTTTTTACTCTGAGTCAAGACAAATATCAGACCAATTTTTTGATACAACCAGTAGACATGAAGAAGAAATTAAAAATCCTTCTCTTGATAAAAATAATTTTGAGTCTCCTGGAGAAAAAGAAGAGATTGTAAAAGATGCCGTTATTGATAAAGATATTGCTACCATAGATAAAAAAGAGAAAATAAAAAAAATATCTGTTAAGAAAAAACAATCAAAAAATGGAAAAAAACTTTCAGATAATAAAGTGCCCAAAAAAGACGGAGTTAAATCGATTAGACAAACATCAGATGCCACTGGTATTGGCAATAACTCTAATATACAAACGTATAATGCTCAAGACAATGATTCTTCCAAGTTTGGGATAGGTTCTCAATATGAGAGTCTCGCTTTTGAGGATAAAAATTTTAAATTTTCTTATTACGCAAGCCAAATTGTTAGTAAAATTAAAAGAAGTTGGAGCTGGTCACTAAGCTATAGCAAATTAAAAGCCATAATCTACTTTAAAATACATCGAGATGGATCAGTTTCTGGTGTTTCGGTTAAAAAATCATCAAAAAATAGCGAGTATGATAAATTTGCAATAGATACAATAATTAGAGCTTCTCCTTTTCCTCAATTACCAGATGGATATAATGAGGATTTTCTTGGAGTATATTTTGAATTCGTAGCTAACTGATTGTTTTAGTTGGCACTAGGAGCAGAAACTAGCTATGAGAATCAATAAATATTTAATTTTTATCATTTTGTTTTTTTATTCAATTTGTTTTGCACAAAAAGATGTCTATTTGTCGCTTTCTGCTACAGCAAAAAGATCTGATATTGGTGTTGATGATTTTTTTGTTATTACTAGTAAAAATGAAAGATCTTTTAGTTACGCCAGATCATTACAAAGTACCATAGAAAATGATTTGGTACTTTGTAGATATTTTAATGTGATTAAAAATAAATCTGAAGATTTAAGTACCCAAAATAAAGAAAAGCTTCTTGCTTGGGAGCAAAAAGGTGTAACTGTTCTTGTTTGTGCCACTGTTGCAGTTGAAACTGAAAATATTATTTTAAATATAAAAATGTTAGATGTTGGTAGTGGTGAAACTATATGGAGTCACGAATATAAAAGTCAAATTTCTAAAATTAGATATTTAGCTCATCAAGTAAGTGATGAAATTATTAAACGCTTTACTGGCGAAATTGGAATATCAACTTCAAAAATAGTTTTTGTAAATGATAGCACAAGATTCAAAGAGTTGTATATTGTAGATTATGATGGCTACAATCTTAGAAGATTAACTAGAGATAAAAAAATTAATATTTTACCTAAATGGTCTCCAGATGGAGAACAAATAATATACACTAGTTATCTCTATAGAAATCCTGATTTATTCTCTTTAAACCTTGTAAAGAATAAACGTAGTATTATTTCAAAATATCAAGGTTTAAATGTTACAGGTTCTTTTTCACCAGACGGTAAAAAAATATTGCTTACTTTGTCTAGAGGAAAGTTTCCAAATCTTTATTTAATAAATATTAACGGGGAAATTATTCAAAAAATGACAAATGGATCCTATATAGATACAAGTCCATCTTTTTCTCCAAGTGGGCAAGAAATTATTTTTATTTCTGACAGATCAGGATATCCTCAGCTATATTTAATGAGTATTGATGGTGGCAATGTAAGACGGCTTACTACAAGTGGATTTTGTGATTCTCCAGCTTGGTCACCTAGAGGAGATAAAATTGTTTTTACAATGAGAAAATCTAAAAGTAATTACGATTTATACGTTTATGATTTGCCTACAAGTAAAATAATTCAACTAACAGATAATCAAAAAAGAAATGAAAATCCAACATGGTCGCCTGATGGGAGGTTTGTTGTTTTTTCTTCAACAAGATTCGGCAAGAGTGAAATTTATATAATGGCAATAGATGGGTCTGGAGTTAGAAAACTTGTAGAAATGCCAGGCTCATCTTATACTCCATCTTGGTCGCCTGTTTTAAAAAATGACTAAACTAAAAAGATACGGGTGTGTCTAAAACCTTTAAGAAGCGTATAAATGCTGTATTTTTGACAATGCAAGTTATTGTGTGATATGCAGCAGTGCCAAAAAAAGGACCAGTAAGGATACTAGGCAAAAGAATTTTTTGAGTAAGCAAAAGATAATAGTGTAGTTATATCTTATGGATGTGCAAGTCAAACAAGAGAAGTATCACATGAAATATGGAAGAAGAGATTCAAAGTATACGATAAAGATATTGAAATTAAGTATTTTTATATAAAAGACAAGTATGTATGATAATCATATACTTGTAACAAATCAGTATTTATCAGAAATAAAAAACTTTAGTGAGAAAGTAAAGACACTAGGGAAAATGCATATAAACGATCCTCTTATTATTGATATAATCAAAAGGTAAGTAACATATTCGAGGAGTTGAGATGAAATATAAGTCAGTCAACTTTTTTTTGATTTTACCGTTTCTAATGATAGTGACATATATTATTTTTAATAATCCAATTAATTTATACGATTTGGTAAATCAAAAGGAAATGTCTAATTTTTCTATAGTTTGGCCAAAAATAAGGATTCTTCTAGAGCCCATCTATTCTTTTATATTCTATGCTTTAACTTTAAACAGAAATTTTTATAAGCCTGTAATTATTTCTTGGATATTGTGGACTGTTAGTATTGCAATATTATATTCTTTGTTAAACAAACAAGCTTTATTGAAATGGTTGCATAATATATTTTACTCTTTAATGTTGTTATTTACTTTATTTTCTTTTGTTGCCTTAGTTCCTATACCAGGCCCTAGGTTAGAAAAACCTAAAAATTATGTTACTATTGATATTCATTCTCATACATTAGTATCACATGATAATGTTGCCCCAGACTATATAAGTTTAAAGGCACACATTTGGCAAGGATATGATGTGTTTTTTAATACGGAGCATAATCATTCAGATGGTTTTGCTAATTTTCCAAATAAACTTAAATATAAAATTGTTTATCCTGGAATGCAAATGCAAACAAAAGATAAAATATCTGTTCTTATGTTATCATCAAAGGAATTTAATGGAAATGATTATAAAAATTTGTCTTTAGAAGAACTGATTAGGAAAGCTCATAGTAATGGCATGATTGTCATTATGCCTCACTGGTGGAAATGGCATATAAAGACCTTTAGTGAGCTTAAAGATTTAGGAATAGATGGTTTTGAAATATATAATTGTGGATACAGAAATTTTGATATTAATGAACGTGATCAACTTATAAAATTTTGTATAAAGAATAATTTGCCAATGTTTGGTGTTACAGATTGGCATGGATGGGGTTATATGTCTGACGTGTGGACAGTTTTTGAAGGTGATTTATCTGTTAATATAGAGGAGCAACTTGCAAAAAAGATAAAAACTAATGTAATATTATATAGACAAGAGCAATCTGATTCGACTTTAAGGTTTGTTTTTGAGCCATTTTGCGCTTTTTATTATTATGTTAAGAATGTTCAATTAAAATATTTTGTATCTTTTATTATTTGGATTTTAGTTATATTTTATGTAGTCTTTAACAAATTTTTTAAATATATAAAAAAGTATCTTCCTTTATTTATGACTTTGTTATATTCTTTTACTATAGTTTATTTTTACATTATAGTAAAGAATATTAGTACTAATAATATAGTTATAAAGTCTGTAATACCTATGTTAATTACTTTTTGTTTATTATGGTTTGTTTTATGGAGACTAGATGATACAAACAAATCCCAAAAACACAAGATTTAAGTTTTTCTTTCCTTTATTTTTTTCTTATTTTTCATTTTGTGATGTTAATGATGATTTGGTTAAAGCAATTAAAAATAATGATTACAAAAATTTTGAAATTGCTCTTAAAAATGGTGCAGACCCAAATGCTAAAGATGCATATTCTTCTGTCCTACTTCTTACTTTATCTAATAGTCAAGAACAAATGGCTATAGATCTTATATCAAAAGGTGCAAATATTAATGATGGTTATAGTGTTAGCACAAATGCTATTTTTTTAGCAGTTAATAATAAACTGTCTAAGGCTTCTAATTTATTGATTAATTTAGGTGCTGATATCACACAATTACGTCAAGATGGGACTAATATATTAATGATGGCAGTTAACAGAGATATGCAAGAAGTTGCTTTAAATATTATTTCTAAAAAAAAATTAGATATAAATGCTGTTGACAAAGCTGGCGATACGGCTTTATCTTTAGCTTTAAATAAAAATTATTTAGAAATGGCCAAGATTTTATATAAGCACGGTGCTAAACCTAGAAATATGTTTGAGGCAATTCCCATAAAAGATATAGAATCTGTTAAAAATTTTATTGAAGATACTAGGCAGCTTATGTCAATAGATAAAGAGGGAAATACTCCATTACATACTGCTTATATTTATAGTAATTATGAAATAGCGCATTTGATTTTGAAGAAAAAATCTATCAATATTGATTCAGAAAATAAAAATCATTTAACCGCATCTATGATTGCTGCAATGAATAATGATTTAAAACTCATTAGTTTGGCTATGGGTTATGGAGCAGATATTTTGATACCAGATAGAAATGGACTTACTCCATTGATGTATGCTGTGTTTTATAGAAATTATGAACTAATTTGGAAAATTTTAGATTACAACAAACATGCTGCTTTTAGTATTGACAACGATGGTTCCAGTGCTTTTAGCTATGCTGTTGCATATAGAGATAAAAAAATTTGTCAGAAATTGTTAAAAATAAATGGTGTTATGAATCAAAGAAAAGCTAAAAGTCCATTAAGTATTGCTATAGCTAATCTAGATGAGAATATGGTTGAACTTCTTTTGAAAAACGATGTTGCAATAAATGTAAAAGACTGTTTTGATCTGATACCATTGTCTATGGCAATTAAAATGAATTCTCCAAAAATGGTAAAGTTTTTACTTGCTAAAGGTGCAGATCCACAATTAACAGATAGAGATGGGAAGACTCCTTTATATTATGCTCAAATATATGGAAATCAAGATATTTTAGATTTGCTAGATACCAATACAGAACGTCATGTTGATTATTATAAAAAGTAGGTCTATATGCTTAAAAAATTATTATATTTTTTATTTGTTAACGATACTTTGAAAAAAAACATTGTGTTTTTAAAGAAAATTCCTTTATTTACGGGTCTGTCTAAAAAATCTTTAGCAAAAATAGCTTTGTTAATTTTTAGAAAAGAGTATACTCAATATGAGAAAATTTATGAAGAGAATAAAGAAGCTAATGTTTTGTATATATTGAAAGCTGGGCAAGTCCGTATAACAGAAAAAAATTCCAGTAAAGTGCTTGAAGACGGTGATTTTTTTGGTGAAATATCATTAATTGGTAATTGTACTCATAAAAACAATGCATCTGCTTTAAAAAAAAGTGAGCTTTATCTGATTTATCGTGCTAAAATTGTTGATTTGTTTGAATCTGACAATAAAGTAGGATTAATAATAATGAAAAATTTAGCTAATATTCTTGCTAAAAAGCTTTAGGTTTTTAGAGAAATCCTTTAAATTTTTTTATTTGTTTAGATAGGAAAAGAAATGACAGAATCTTTAAAAAATAGAATGTTTGTTTTATTAATATTAGTTTTTATTATAGTTTGTTTATTTTTATATTTTGCAAGAGAAATTTTAGCTCCCTTTATTATTGCAGCTTTTATTGCATATATAATGTACCCTTTAGTTGTGAAATTAGAAGCTTACTGTATTAAAAGATGGGTTTGTGTTGTAATAATAGGAATACTTTTATTAGCTATATTGACAAGTTTGCTGCTTATTTTGATTCCCTTGTTAATTAGCGAATTTGATAAATTAAAAAATTGTTTTCCTGAATATTATGAATATATCTCAAACCATCTAGTTATTATCAAAGAAAAATTGGAAAATTCTCTCCCTGTATTAAAACGATATGATTTATATGATGTTGTTTTAATAAAAATAAAAGAGTTTTTTGTTTCTGAAGCTCAAAAAATTCCTAATTATCTTATAAACATTTTCTCTATTTTTTCAGCTATTGTGTTAATACCTATGCTTGTTTTGTTTATGCTTTTTAATGCTGATAAAAGTATAAATACATTAATGGCTATGTTACCGTCAAGACATATTGAAATTGTGCTGTCTATTGTTTATGAAATGGATACGCTTTTTGGTAGATTTATAAGAGGTCAATTATTAGAGGCTTCTTTTGTTGGAATAATGTCTATAATATTTTTAAGTGTTATAGGTGTAAACTTCGCACTAATAATAGGTATTGTAGCAGGTATTGCAAATATAATTCCCTACCTTGGTCCTTTTGTTGGTTTATTTGTTGCTTTATTAGTTGGTATATTTCAATTTCATACGATTGGCATAGTTGTCAAGATACTTATAGCTTATGCTATAATACAGTTTCTAGATAATAATTTTGTGCAGCCTATAGTTGTTGGGAGAAATGTAAATTTAGGGCCGGTAACTATGGTTTTTGCTATGTTAACAGGAGCACAGATATTTGGATTTTTGGGAATTATTTTTGCAGTGCCAATAGCAGCTATTATAAAAGCTATATTTATTATGCTTGTTCAGAAATATAAGACAGTGTCTGTATCTAGTATAAATGGGTCTGTCTAAAAAATGAGCTGGAAATAAAAGTTTATCTTAAGAGAGGGTTTGATGACTAAAAGAATTGGCGTCATAACTTCTGGAGGAGACGCTCCAGGGATGAATGCAGCTCTTAGAGCTGTTACTAGACGAGCAATTTCATTAGGTTATGAAGTTATAGGTATTAAAAGAGGTTTTAAAGGGTTGCTAGATGGTGAGTTTATAAATCTTACAATTCGTTCTGTGAGTGGAATAATAAATGTTGGTGGTACAATACTTCATACTGGAAGATGTCCTGAAACAAAAACTACTACAGGTATGAGCAAGACTGTTAAAGTAATTAAAGAGTTAAATCTTGAAGGACTTATAATAATAGGAGGAGATGGTTCCTTAGCTGCAGGGAATGCTTTGGTAAAAAGAGGAATAAAAGTTATTAATATTCCAGCCTCTATTGATAATGATATTTATGGAACGGATGAAACTATAGGATATGACACTGCTTTAAACACTGCTGTTGATGCTATAGATAAAATAAGAGATACTGCAACAAGTCACGATAGGATTTTTGTTGTTGAGGTTATGGGTAGAGAACATGGTTTTTTAACAGCAGATGTAGCTCTTGCTGCAGGGTGTGAATTCATAGTTGTTCCTGAAATAAGGGTAGATGTTAATAAGTTAGCTTTAGAATTAAAAAAAGGCAAAGAAAGAGGGAAAACTTCTGAAATTATTGCTTTTGCTGAAGGGTGTGGTTCTTCGCATAAGTTTGGAAAACAAATAGAAAAACTTACTAAACTTGAAGTTAGGGTAAGTACTTTAGGGTATATACAGCGTGGTGGAAGGCCAACAGCAAGAACAAGAATTTTAGCTTCGCGCTTTGGTCACTTTGCTATGAATTTATTTCATATAGGAAAAACAAATATTTTAGTTGGAATAACAAAAGCAAATTTGTCGGTTATTCCGATTGAGAACACAATAAAACACAAGAAAGAGTTTAATAAAAATACTGCAAAAGTTTTAAAAAACTTGGCAGTTTAAGTAGTGTTTGATCAATGTATATTTAATATATAAGAGGAAAAGTTATATGCAGGGAGTGTTAGCAAAAATTAAACGAGGAACAAATGAAATTATTTCAGAAGAAGGTCTTAAAAGAAAGCTTGCCTCTGGTAAAAAGCTTTGTGTAAAATTAGGAGTAGACCCTACAGCTCCAGACTTACATCTGGGACATACGGTTATAATAAATAAACTTAAAACTTTTCAAGATTTGGGACATCAAGTGGTATTTTTAATTGGCGATTTTACTGCTAAAATTGGAGATCCATCAGGACGCTCAGAAACACGTCCTATGATGGCAGATGAGCAGATAAAAGCAAATATCAAAACTTATACAGAACAAGTATTTAAAATTTTAGATAAAGAAAAAACAGAAGTTGTGTATAATAGCAAGTGGATAAATGAGCTTGGCATTACTGGATTTATGAATCTCATTGCAAAAAGTACTGTAGCACAGATGCTTGTAAGAGACGATTTTAAAAAAAGATATACTGAAGATAGACCTATAAGTATAGTTGAGTTTATGTACCCTCTTTTACAGGCATATGATTCTGTAGCACTAAATGCAGATATAGAGCTTGGGGGTAGTGATCAAAAATTTAATCTTCTTCTTGGTAGACAAATACAAAGAGATTATGGGATAGAAGATCCTCAAGTTGTAGTAACTATGCCTCTTTTAGAAGGGACAGATGGGATAAGAAAGATGTCAAAATCTTATAATAATTACATAGCTTTAAATGATTTACCTAAAGATATGTTTGGAAAAATAATGTCTATTTCTGATGAACTGATGTACAAGTACTATGAGCTTCTTACAGAAAAAGACTTAAGTGAAGTTAAAAATATGCACCCTAGAGATGCAAAAGTTGATCTTGCTTGCCAGATAGTTGAAAGGTATTATAGTAAAAATGAGGCATTAGATGCCAAAGAAGAATTTAATAAAGTTTTTACAAAAAAAGATGTACCAGATAATATAGAAGAATATATTTTAGAGCCTAATAATTTAAAACTTTCTAATATTTTAGTTAAGAGTTCTGTTGTATCAAGTAAAAATGAAGCAAGGCGTCTAATAGAGCAGGGGGCTGTAAAAATAAATTCTAAAAAAGTAGAAAATGATTTTGTAATAAATGACAATAAAGGATTTATTCTTCAAGCTGGAAAAAGAAGATTTAAAAAAATAGTTCAAAAATAATTTTTGGAGAAGGAGATAATGAATGAAAATTAAACAAATTGAAAGTTTTCTATTAACATTTATGTTATCTTTTATGTTGTTTGCGTGTTCTGGACCACAGGTAACTAGAATAGACTCAAATGAAGAAGTTGATTTAAGTGGATATTGGAACGACACAGACTCTCGTTTGGTAGCAGAAGAAATGCTTAATGATTCTTTCGCTAATACGTGGCTTGCTGATTTTAAAAAGACTAACGGCAGAAAACCTAGAGTTATAATAGGTTTGGTTTTAAATAAAACAGAAGAACATATAAGTACAGAAACTTTTGTTAAAGATCTTGAAAGAAGTTACATTAATTCGGGAAAGGTAACATTTGTTGCTTCAAAAGATCAACGTGTTGAAGTTAGAGCAGAAAGGGCAGACCAAGCTGTTAATTCTAAAGCTGGGACGGCAAAAAATCAAGTACAAGAAACAGCTGCAGACTTTATGTTAAAAGGTCAAATAAATTCTATTTTTGATGCAAATAAAAAAGCACAGCTTAAGTACTACCAGGTAGAACTTGAGCTTATAAATTTAGAAACTAATGAAACTGTTTGGATTGGCCAGAAAAAAATAAAAAAAGTAGTTTCAAGAAAATCTTATAAAGTCTAAAATTAAAAATGTGCAACTCTATACAAGTAAATAATATTATTAGCCTTGGGTTGCTTGTTTTTTCTAGTTTGTGTTTTTTTAGTTGTGCTTCTAATATGACGGCTTACTACGGTAAGCTTAGAACAAAAATAGATGCTGGAGATTACCAAGGCACTACAAAATTTGTGGATAAGTCAAAGGGTACATATGGAAGTAAAAATATGCTCATGTACTTTTTTGATTCTGGTATAGTAAACCATTTTGCAAAAGATTATGACGCAAGCTCTAAGAAGTTTGAAGACGCAAAAAATCTTTATAGCCAGTACTATCAAAAAAGTATTTCTGCAGGTGTAGGGTCTATGTTTTTTAATGATAGTACGATTCCATATTATGGAAATGATTTTGAAAGAGCACATGTATCTATTTTTGAAGCATTAAATTATATTTTACAAGGTCGTGACAATGAAGCAGTTGTTGAAGCGCGTCAAATAGATACTCTTTTTAAAAATTGGGCAGTTGAACAAAACTATAAAAATTTTTATAGGGATGATGGTTTTATAAGATATTTTATGGGGCTTGTGTATGAAAATGCAGGGTATTTAAATGATGCACATATTTCATATTATAGAGCTTTACAAGCTTATAAAAATGGGATACTAACACTAAAAATTCCGTCAGATCTAATTGATGATGCATACACATCTGCTCTTACTCTTGGGATGATACAAAGAGCAAACGAAATAAAAAATAGTTATCCTCAAGCTAAAAAGCGCATTATTCCAGATGGGTTCGGAGAGTGCGTTATAGTTAGCTATAATGGTTTTGTTCCAGAAAAAGTTGAAAATATTTTGGAATTTGCTCTAGGTAAAATTTGGGGATATGTTAGTAGTGTTGAGGTTGATAATGACCAAGAAGTACAAGATTTCCAAAAAGCAAAATCTATAGGAGTATCTCTTTTTGCAAACGATTATATAAAGGTTTCTTTTCCAAAATATAAGGATATAGAAAACAAAATAGTTGCTTTTAATGTTAACGTTGAAAATAAAGAAATTAGAAGTGTTTTAGTACAAAATATTGGCGTTATAGCTAAAAAGGTTTTAGATGATAAGATAGGTACAATATATGCAAAAACTTTAGCAAGAGCTGCTGTAAAATATGTTATAGGCAAGTCAGTTTCAAGAAAAGTTGAAGAAAGTTCTGGAAGTACCTTGGGGGTATTGTCCCAAATCACATTTAATTTATATAATTCCTTATCTGAACAAGCAGACAAGAGGGCTTGGAATACCTTGCCAGATACAATTTTAATGGCTAGGTTTTATTTACCTAAAGGCAAGCGCAATATTACTATTAATTATTTAGATAAAAATGAGAAAATTATAAATTCTCAAGATGTTGAAGTAGATATTTCTGAAGCTAAAAAGAATTTTTATGTTGTAAGAGCTTCTGTGATGGAATAATATAAGCTAAAATACCATGTTTTTATATAATACACACTTGATTTTTTTATGTTATTTAACTAATATGCTTCTATATAAATTTGACAAAATAATGTAAAACATATAGATCTAAATGATTTCTCAAAATATATGGCTATAAATAAAAATCCTTATTCAAATATGTATTGCATTTATTAAAATCTATAAGAGAATTTGAGTATTTCAGCTTCTTATACTTCATTTGTATCCCTTGCAAACTCATACATTTTGAGAGTAATGAAAATGCCCTATAATGTATATTATGTTTTGTTCAGGAATGTCTGCATTAATGTATCCTGAAACTTGGTAATCTAAAATACACTTCCCGCAAACGTTGTAATAGGTAATAATCTAGTCCCTAAACCAGCGGCCAAAACTATAGCTAAATTCATATTTTGAT
>NZ_JAITJM010000054.1:0-25084 GCF_031278955.1 Candidatus Endomicrobiellum cubanum
CTAGCAAGAGCAAAAAAAGTAAAAGAATATTATGAAAGTAAGGGGATAAAAGGGAGTAGGATAAAGATAGAGTCCTATGGAGAGGATATGCTAATAGATACTAGAAATCATGAACAAGCTCATTCTATTAATAGAAGAGTCTTTACTAAAGTTATCCTGTCTTGACTCCTTTAACGAAATATAGAAAATCACTCATATAAAAGGAAGTGTTTGGGGGGGCCTAATGCTAAAGGCAGGAGGGGACTCTAATGTTCAAGTTAGGAGACAAAATGAAAAAAAGTTTATCAGCTTTAATGATAGTATTGTGTTTAGCAATTAATTCCTATACATTAGAAACAAATGAAAAAGCTAGCTCCTCAGTTGATTTTATGAAAAAAGACACTATTTCATTCAGTAGCGCATATCTTGAGGGTTGCTATACAAATAAACAACTAGCAAACTTTAATTTGGAATTTCTTAGAGCCAGTGAACGACTACTTGATTGTATTCCTGAAGGGTATTCTGGGTCTACAATGCTTAAAGGTGCCACATGGTTTTTATTGTTTATATTTAATATGGCTGGCTCAACAACGTTACACGAAATTGGCCATGGGCTTAGAGCGAAATCTTACGGGATAGATTTTATGCTTATGGAAGATATGGATGATGATAAGAGCTTTCATAAAGATGAAAACTATTTCAATTTCTTTTTCAAATCTCTTTTCAATACTAATAGGGCTGCTTGTAGCGCAGATGAGACTGAACACTTAAATTTAACAAATTATTTTGTAAACTCAGGAAAAATAGATGAATTGGATAATTTTGATATTATATTTTCTGCTGGAGGGATAAACAATAATACTTATTTAGCTGAAAAAATTAGTGATGATATACATTTTAAAAATTCTAATACTAAATTCCTTTCTTATGTTAGTTACATATGCGATTTATTGTATGGGGCTATGTATGATAAAACTGCAAAAAAATTTGGAGATGATCCTTACAATATAATTAATGATTTTAACTTAAAAGGAAGAGATGATTTTAAAAAAGGTACTATCAGTGATGCAGGTATTAAGTCCTTATTTTTAAGTGCAACTACATATTCGTTCTTTTATTCTATGTTTACAAATAAACCCATGGCCAAGCCATATGGGTTCAGACTTCCTGACGTGTTCCCTTATATAACTACAAAGGGTATGTCTTATAAAGTTGTCAGTGGATATGAAGCAAGCAAAACTCTAAATTTAATTTTTGGTTTTGAAAGTGTGTTTGGCAAAGAAGCAGCAACTGAAATTAATTTAGGACTAAACCATCAAATAAGTATATATACCTTCCCTATATCTTATAAAGGGATAGCTACTTTTGGACAAGGTTTAGACTTAGAACTTTCTTGCCTCACTCCAATATCAAAATATTTTGATATTGGGCTAGGGTGTGAAATATATTCTGTTACAAGTTTAATGGGTCAAAGACATGCTACAACAAACATGAAAGAAGGTACTGGACAAAGTAAAAATTTGTTTGCCTTCATACAATACAGATATTAACAACTAAATTAATCTAAATATTCTCTTAAAGATTTACTTCTGCTAGGATGCCTTAGTTTCCTTATAGCTTTTGCTTCTATTTGTCTTACTCTTTCCCTAGTAACACCAAACCTTTTACCAACTTCCTCTAAAGTGCTAGGATACCCAACGCCTATACCATATCTCAAACTTATAATTTCAGCTTCTCTTAGCGTTAAAGTATTTAAAACTTTCTCTAGTTCAAGTTGAAGTCTATACTGTTGAGTTTTAGCAACAGGACTTGGGCTATTTTGATCCTCTACAAAATCCTCAAGACGAGAGTCTTCTTCTTCCCCAACAGGAGTTGCAAGAGAAACCGGCTCTTGCATCATTTTTAATATCTTTCTAATTCTATCTGTAGAAAACTTTAAAGCTTTTGCATATTCTTCAATAGTAGGGTCTCTACCTATATCTTGCTGAAATTTCTTTTTAACTTTTGTAAGTTTTGAAATAAGTTCTTTCATATGGACAGGAATCCTAATAGTCCTTGCTTGATCTGCAATAGCACGGTTTATAGATTGTCTTATCCACCATGTTGCATATGTTGAAAATTTAAAACCTCTCTTCCATTCAAATTTTTCAACTGCTTTTGAAAGACCAAGATTTCCTTCTTGAATTAAATCTGACAGCTCTAAGTTACTAATTCCAACATGCTTTTTAGCAATGGAAACAACCAATCTAAAGTTTGCTTCAATAAGTTTCATTTTATCTCTATGAATAATATCTTCAAGCTCTCTAATCTTTTTATCTGTTTCTATCATTTCTTCTGTACTTATAACAAAACTTTCTTGCATATTAGATCTTTTGTCTAAAAGAAATTTTACTCTTTCTACATCTTCTATAACATCTTTTAGAGGTGATCCTGTCTGCTTTTTAAAGTCTAGTGCAGAAATTTTCCCCATTTCATAACTTTTAAACAAAGCTTTAACTTTTGATAGGGGATTTTTATATTTACGTTCAAATCTCCTTAAATCATCTTGAATTTCATTTAATTTTTGAGCTATTGTTTTAATTTTATTAATAAGCCTTTTTATTTTATCTTGGTTCAAATTAAGACCTACAATCAACTTAACAATTTCTAAACGTAGTTCTTTTATTTTATTTGAATATTTTTCTTTATCTTTAATTGAATTCTTTTCTTTTAATTTTTTTTCATAATTAATAATGCTTTTCTCGATACTATTTATCTTTTTAACAACTGTTTTAATTTTTACTCCCATTCCTCTTAGTTGAGCTTGAGATTTTCTACCTCTAGGCATGAGCTCTTTTGTCGTCATTTCTTGCTGCCCTATAAGAGTTTCCCAATTTCTTATTTCTTTTATAATAAGAGGGGATTCTAAAACTATCAATTTTAGCTTTTTTTCATTTTCTCTTATATTTTTTGCAAGTTCAACTTCTACTGTTCTTTCCAAAAGAGGAACTTTGGCCATTTCACTTAAATACATTCTAACAGGATTTATGTCTTCTTCTTCATTGGAAGTTTTGACTGATTGCTCTATAGCTTCAGCATCTTTTTGCATTTTTTCTTCTAAATCTTCTTTATTATCAACAACTTTAATGCCCAAATCATCTAAGGTTATAAAAAAACTATCTATTTTTTCTGCAACGATAGACTTTTGAGGAAGAGTATTACTGATATCTTCATAAGTAAGATAACCTTGTTTTTTACCAAAATCAATTAAATTTTTAAATGAATCTTTTTTTGTCATTTTATTTCCCTGACCCTTTTAAGAGAGCTGTCAACTTTTTATATTCATCAAACAGTCTATTATCTTTTTCTTTTTTACCTTCTGTCATAAGAAGAATTTCTTTTTCTAATAATGTTCTTCTTCTCTTAAAAATATTTAATTCAACATCCTTTAAAATAGTATTAAAAGCTTCATTTACATTACTATATTCAATACTATTTAAAGTAAGTTCTGAAAACCAACTTGCATCTTCTTGTGAAAGAGAATTTAAAATTTCTGCATCACTAAAACCTGAAAGAACAAACTCAAAAATTTTTTTACATCTATCATCACGAAAACAATCTACATTAAGTCTTTCAGCAAATTCTCTATTATTTAAAATAATATTTAACAAGTTTTCTTCTAAAGACATAGAAACTTTTTTATTTTTAAAAGTTCTTTTGTTTAAATTTGCCCTTTCTTCTTTTGCATATCCATGAAATCTTAACGCTTTTCTCTTTTTAAATTCTTTATAAACAACTGCTTCATCAACATTTATATATTGTGAAATATTTCTTATCCACTCACTTTGAACTATAGCATTTGAACTTTTGGTCACAAAGTCCAAAAGCTCTGACACAGCTTTTGCTTTAATTTCAGGCGACTTATCTGCTTTACTTCCATAAACTCTTGCAATCATAAAATCTATCGCATTTTTAGCAGTAGTATCAACAAGTTTTAAAAATGCTTCTTTCCCATACTGATTTAAATATTCATCTGCATCAACATTTTCTGGTAAAGAAGATACTTTTGTTGCCACGCCTTCTTCAACTAAAATTTCAAGAGATCTCTGAGCCGCAGTCCTACCTGCATCATCTGAATCAAAAAGTAAAACAGTATTGTCAGAATATCTTGAAATTAATTTAGCATGCTTGTGTGTAAAAGCCGTACCTAAACTAGCAACAGCTCCTACAATCCCAAACTGTTGTGTAGTAACAACATCCATATAACCTTCAAGCACAATAGCTTTTCTTTCTTTGCGTAATTGCGGCAAAGTTTGAAATAAACCATATAAATTAGATGACTTTGAATAAACTGCTGTTTCAGGAGTGTTTATATATTTTGGCTGTTGATCTGTAATAGTTCTTCCTCCAAATGCTACAACTCTGCCCTGAACATCAAAAATCGGAAAAACAATTCTTTCCGACATATATTCAAAAAAATTCCCCTTATTTGTTTTTGTTATTACACCTGCTTTAATAAGGACTTCTATTGTAAAACCCTTCTTTATAGCTGCTTGTATAAGTTGTCCTTTTGGACAAAAACCTATTTTAAACTTAACTATTGTATCACGAGTTATTCCACGCTTTACAAGATAGTCCATCGCTTTTTTAGCATTTGCACTTTCCATTAAATATCTATGATAAAATATAGCCGAATTTTCTAATATATCAAGTAGTAAAAGTTTTTTTGAAGGTTTCTCAGAATTCTGCTTTGTTTCTTGTATTGTAATATTTGCTTTTTTAGCAAGCTTTTTGACAGCTTCAAGCCAGGATATATTATCTGCAAGCATAACAAACTTAAAAACATCGCCAGAAACATTACAACCAAAGCATCTAAAAATACCTTTTTCAGGACTCACAATAAAAGAAGGTGTTTTTTCATTATGGAAAATACAACATGCTTTCCAATTATGACCAGTTCTTTTTAAATCAGGAATATACTCTCTTATTACTGATTCTATATTATTAGATAATCTTATTTTTTCAATTATATCATCAGATATAGCCATTTTATCTTCTAAATCTTCTAAAGCCTGAACATTCTACAAATTCAAGTTTTTGGTCAAATTTCTTTTCCAACTTATCAAAAAGTAAATTTAATCCTAAATTATCAGAAGAAATATGACCAGCTAAAACAATATTTAAATGATGTTTTTCGGCTTCCTTTACACCTTTTGGGCTTAAATGCATCGCAACTATAGTCCCTACCCCCGCTATTGCAAGTTTTTCAAAAGAGTCTATTGGACCTTCTGTTCCACCTGTCATATCAACAAAAACTTTTCCACATCTGGAATAATTATCTCCACTAAGAATAAACGGTGCATGACCTATTTTTATTGCATGCTGATATTCTGGTAAAGATTCAAGCATTTTAATAATTTCTTTTAAATATACCGGTCTCAAATTATCTATTTTATCTTTCAAAAATGAAGCCACATGATTATCTGCAACACTGTGAGCTGTCATAAAAGGAATATTTAATAGCTTTGCAGCATCATAAACTCTTTCATTATTTTGAGGTGAAACACTTCTATGAACCTCTTTTATCCTTTCAGAAACAATTTTTTCTGTAATATTTACAGGTATACCTTGCTTATTTAAAATATCCGTTTGCATACCTATAACACTACTAAATGTAGAATACGCATAGCCTTCTGGATGATGAGCTATAACCAAATCTATTTTAACACCAGAATTTATTAAATTTTTTGCAAGTAAAAGTTCTTGCGTTTCTATGTCTATACCAACCATAATTGTTTTAATTTCTAAATTTTCATTACCATATAAAACTCTAGAATCATAATATGGATTTGTTAAACTCTCTACATCAAAAGTTTCTTTTTTATTGGCAGGAAGAATATCATATTCTTCCTTACGTCTTAACAAATCCAACTCTACAACAGACTCGCCTCTTGGATCTGTTTTTTTACCTTCCTGAACAAATAAATTTTGTATATCTTTTAATTTCATATCTACTTTTCTAGGTAAAAAATAAAAGGGAGCACTTAACATAACTCCCTCTTTTGTTTATGCTGTTTTAAACCTCTTATTATCTTTAAGCATTTTACGACGTATTTTTCTCTTAATTTCAGCAAGTTTTTCTTTTTTTAATACACTCGGAGCCTTGTAAAATTCACGCTTTTTTATTTCTTGCATTATTCCATTTTTTTCGCATTCTCTTTTAAAACGCCTAATAGCTTCTTCTATGGATTCACCTTCGCGAACTTTAATATTTACCATTTTTTAAAAACACCACCTTTCTTAAAAAAGATTTTTTATGTAAACCCAATAACTTTAGCCTGGAGGCCAACCAAAAACTCTTCCCCCAAGAAGATGATAATGTATATGAAAAACTGTTTGTCCACCATCTACACCACAGTTATTAATAAGTCTAAAACCATTTTTCATCTCTTTAAATTGTTTACTTATTTTAGAAGCAACAATTTGTATATGTCCTAATATTTGTTCTTCTCCATAAGAAACATCACTTAAACAAACTATATGCTTTTTAGGAATAATTATTATATGAATAGGGGCTTTGGGACTTATATCTTTAAAAGCAAAAGTACCCTCATCCTCATAAACCTTATGGGATGGAATCCTCTTGCTAGCTATATTACAAAAAATACAGTTTTCTGACATCTAAAACCTAGTTTTAATATCAAATTATTTATAATATAACAATTTTTTAAATAAATAGCAAATTTTTAATATCCTAAATAGTAACTTTTATAGGTCGTATTTGGTTTAATTGTTTTTCAATTAATTTTTGCAGTTCGTAAATCATATTCCGTTTGGATTCCTATCCAAAAATCTGGACTGTTACCAAAATAGCGAGGCAATTTTAGCGCAGTGTTAGCCGTGATTTTTCTTTTTCCCTTTATACTTGCGGCAATTCTAGTCATTGGCATTTTGGTTTCTTTAGCTAATCTATATGCTGTTATTTTAAAAGGTCTCATAAATTCTTCAATTAAAATTTCTCTTGGTTCTATCATTTTTATTTCCATAATCAACTCCTCAATGATAATCTATTATTTTCAACTTCAAAAGCGTCACCATTTTTAAATCTAAAAACTACCAGCCATTGTATATTTATTCTGATTGAATAATAATCTATTCTAGTACCATAAAATTTTTCTAAACAATTTAACGGAGGAATTTTTAAATCGTCTAAATTACTTGATGAGTTAAGCATTAGAAGTTTTCATATCATGAGGTAATCTTTTGAAAATTCCTCATTCCAAATCAATTCACTTCTTTATCTTTAAATGATTTTATCATGGCTTATATTACCTCATTGCGTTAGTAATGTCAAACAACAATACTTGTAGTATTAAGAATAAAATTGAAAGAATATAGAATAAGTATGTATAATAAAAACATTAAGGGAGCTAATCATGCCACATTTTTATGTTAAGCCTGAAAATATTAATACAAATACTTTTTCTATAGAGGGAGAACAAGCTCATTATTTATTTAATGTGCGTCGCTTTAAACAAAACGATGAAATAATGCTTTTTGATGGAAAAGGGACCTCTTATAAAGTAAAAATTGACTTAATAAATAAAAATAAAATTTCTGGACATATTTTATCTTCCTCTTATAAAATGCCTGGCCCCACAATAAACCTTTATACCTGTATACCAAAAGGAGATAGATTTGAATGGCTAATAGAAAAGTGTTCTGAAATAAATGTACTTAAAATAATACCAATAAATACTAAAAGAAGTATTATTACAAGTATATCAAATAAAATAGAGCGATACGAAAAAATATCAATATCAGCAAGTTCTCAATGTGGTAGAAGTGATGTTATGAAAATAGAAAATCCTGTTGACTTTAAAACAGCTTGCATAAACGCTATTAACAACAAGGACTTTATAAACATATTAATGTGGGAGAACGAAAATGTAAATACATTAAAATCTTTAGTTCCTAAATCAAAACTTAATGGAGCAAATATTTTCATAGGACCTGAGGGTGGGTTTGAAAGCGAAGAAATTGAATTTGCTAAATCTTTAAACATTAAAACATTAACTCTTGGGGGAAATATTTTAAGAATAGAAACCGCAGCAGTGGTAGCAAGCAGTCTAATATTTCAATTTATTTACGGTATAATTTAAATGAAAAAATTTTATATTCACACCTTCGGCTGTAAAGTAAATCAATATGAATCTCAGCTCATATCTGAAAAATATAAAAAAAACAAGTTTGTGCGCGTGCAAACTCCAGAAGAAGCAGACATTATTATCTTTAATTCTTGCACAGTAACAGCCCAAGCAGACAAAGAATGTCAGTATTTTCTAAGAAAAGTTTCTAAACTTCCAAATAATCCTGAGATAATACTCACAGGTTGCATAGTAAAAAATAAAAATGTCGATATAAAGCAACCATTTAAACCTAAAAAATTTACAATTATAAAAAACAAAACAACATTATTTTCTGAACCTGAAAAGCAAACAATTACGAACTTTGACAAACGATCCCGCGCTTTTTTAAAAATACAAGATGGATGTGATAGTTTTTGTAGTTACTGTATAGTTCCATATGTTAGAAATGTTCTTTGGAGTAAACCTGAAAATGAAATTATCTCAGAAATTACAAACCTTGTAACAAATGGGTATAGAGAAATAGTCTTAACTGGAATACACATAGGGAAATTTAGTGATGGTTTATCAAACCTACTTAATAAAATAGTCCAAATACCTATAGACTTTAGAATACGAATTTCGTCAATAGAATTAAACGAGATTGACAATAAACTAATAGGTCTTATGCAAAATAATCCAGACAAGCTATGCCAACATTTGCATATTCCTTTACAATCCGGTAGTGACGAAATTTTAAAACGTATGAATAGAAAATATCTAACAAAAGATTTTGAAGAAAAAATTGAATATATAACAAATATTTTACCGAATTTAGCGTTAACTACAGATATTATTACTGGATTTCCTGGAGAAAATCAAACACATCATAAAGAAACTTACAATTTTATACAAAAAAACCCATTTGCTAGGTTACATATTTTTAGATATTCAGATAGAAAGGGCACAACATCATCATCATTTGCTAATAAAGTACCTCAAGACTTAATTAAAAGCCGCGCAAAAGATTTATCAAAAATAGATTTAGAAAAAAGAAAAAAGTTTATAACCAAAAACATAGGCAAAAAAAGAAAAATTGTAAAAATAGGACCACATAAAGTACTTACTGATAATTACATAAGTATAACAACAGACACTTCAAAACTTAGTAAAAAAATCTCTGAAATTACAGTTCCTGAAAATGCAGAAATTTAATTATATACTTATACCTGACTTGACCTTTTGGGTTCCCACAAACCACCTTTTTTATGAGTGATTTCCCCTTTTTTTCCTTAAAACGGTCAAGGCAGGTAATATATGGCATAGTAGCAACATATATATTGACAAAAACTCCTAATGTGTATAATTTAAGTGTTTTAGAGAGAGGCACTGATATTATTTAAAAATTTATCTACTGCATAAGCTATATATTTTGATGCTTTTGGAATAGCATCTTCATCAATATTAAAATTAGTATGATGCCAAGGGTTAGATGTAGCTTTATCTTTAGACGTCCCTACGTACATAAAATTTCCTGGAACAATATCTAAATATTCTGAAAAATCTTCTCCGCCCATAGAGGGTTTTGACAATATTTCAACATTATCTTTACCATAAAACTCTTCTGCTGTCTGTATACAATACTTTGTAATTTCTAAAGTGTTAATTACTGGTTTTCCTATAAAATTATATTCAACATTACACTTTACGCCATAAGATTTTTCTATACCTTTCAACTTATTTAAAATACTTTTTTTTATAAAATTTCTAGTTTTGTTATTAAAAGTCCTGACTGTCCCATGAAGAGTTACTTTTTTACATATAACATTATACGCATCTCCCCCCTCTATTTTGCCAAATGTTATAACAGAATTCTCTAGTGGGTCTAGTTCTCTTGAAATAATACCCTGTACCATATTTATAAAAACACTGCTAGCAAGTATAGCATCTTTACCTTCGTGAGGATAAGCCCCATGTGCAATTTTACCTACAATTTCTATTTTAAGCTGATCAACTCCAGCCATCATCTCATTATATTTAAAGCCAATTTTACCTGACTTTATCCACGGACTTACGTGCATTGCTAATATAAAATCGACATTTGGGGTTTTTAAAGCTCCTCCTGATATCATGCTTTTTGCACCATCTGAAAGTTCTTCACTAGGCTGAAAAATCAACCTCACATTCCCTTTTAATGCACTTCTTTTATTCTGCAACAGTTTAGCCGCACCAAGCATTATAGCCACGTGAGCATCATGACCACAAGCGTGCATAATACCTCTATTAACTGACTTGTATTTTATGTTATTTTCTTCACAGACTGGCAAAGCATCTATATCAGCTCTTAAAGCTATAGTTTTACCTTTTTGAAGACCTGAAATCGTACCGATTACACCAGTATTAGCAACACGTTTGAAAGGTATATTAAAACTTTTAAGTTTTGTTTCAATAAATTTTGCAGTATTAAATTCATTTCCGCCAAGTTCAGGATTTTCGTGAATATGCCTTCTAATGTCAATAATTTCTTTATCAAAAGTCATATTGATTCTCCCATTCTTAAGGGTTTCCTTAAATAGATTTTAAATTTTTACAAAAAAATCGCAACTGCAACTGCATATTTATTAGTATGAGATATTGATAAATTTATTTTTGCAGTTTTTTTGTCTTTAATAAAAACTTCTGGTTTTCCATATTTATCATTTATTACTTTAATATCTGTAATAGCAACTTTTTTATTACTGCCACTAAGCGCTTTCCACACTGCCTCTTTTGCAGCAAACCTAACAGCTAAATGCTGAGCAACATTTTTTTTAGAAAAAGAGTAGTCTATTTCTTCTTGCGAAAAAATACGTTTAATAATATTCAAATTTTTTAAATATTTGTTAAATCTTTTAACTTCTTCTATATCTACGCCTAACATATTTGTAAACTCCAAGTAACTATAAAATTCAGAAATTCCATTGATTATTCTACCGTTACAGACTTTGCTAAATTTCTTGGCTGATCAACATCACACCCTAAATTGACAGAAATATAATAAGCCAACAATTGTAATGGAACCACAGACATTAAAGGTGAAACAAACTCGTCTGTCTTTGGAACATAAATAACATGCTCGCTTTTAGTTGATATTTCATTATTATTTGAACTTGCTATAGCTATGATAGTTGCTCCTCTTGCCTTAGCTTCTTCTATATTAGAAATTATTTTTGCATAAACCGTACTATCTGTAGCTACAACAACTATCGGCATAGCTTCATCAATTAAAGCAATTGGACCATGTTTCATTTCGCCAGCAGCATAACCCTCTGCGTGTATATAAGAAAGTTCTTTAAGTTTTAATGCCCCCTCAAGAGCCACGGGATAATTTATATGTCTACCTAGATATAAAAAATCTTTTTTTCTATCAAAAAGTTTTGCTATTTTGTTTATCTCTGGCACATTTTTTAAAAATTCTCCTATTTTTACAGGTATCTCCCATAGTTCTTGTAAATACTTTTTTATATCTTCTTTAGGTAAAGATTCTTTTTTAGAAGCAAAATCTAAAGCAAGGATATAAAGAGCTGCAAGTTGTCCTGTAAAAGCTTTTGTTGAAGCTACTCCAATTTCTACTCCGCAATGAGTATAAACTACATGGTTAGTTTCACGACTTATGCTTGAACCTACAACATTGCAAACTGCAAGCGTTTGGCAATTTTTACTTTTTACAAGCCTTAAAGCAGCTAACGTATCTGCAGTCTCTCCAGATTGTGAAATAACTATAACTAAAGTTTTTTCATTTAGAATAGGGCTTCTGTATCTAAACTCAGAAGCAATATCTACTTCCGTAGGTATTTTTGCAAAATTTTCAAAAAAAAATTTTGATACAAGTCCAGCATGATAAGATGTTCCACAAGCAACTACATAAATATTTGAAATGTTTTTAATATCTTCTTTACTTAATTTTACTTCTTCTACGTATATTTTTCCTTCATTAGGGTAAACCCTTCCCCTCAATGTATCTTCTATGGTACGAGGCTGTTCAAAAATCTCTTTTAGCATAAAATGCTTATATCCTGCTTTTTCTGCTAAAATTGGATCCCAATGTATGGTCTTTACTTGGCGATTTTGTTCATTACCGTCTTTATCAACAACTACAATCTTATCTTTTGTTATTTTAGCTATATCACCATCTTCAAGAAAAGTCATATTTTTCGTATAAGAAAGCAAAGCTGGTATATCTGAAGCAATAAAGTTTTCTTCTTGCCCAATACCAATTATTAAAGGAGCATCTTGCCTTGCACAAATTATTGTGCCTGGATCATCTTTACATATTACAGCTAAAGCATAAGAACCTTTGATCTCCCTTAAAGACCTTTTTACAGCATCAAACAGGTCGTTCTTATAATATTTCTTTATAAGATGCGCTATAACTTCCGTATCTGTCTGTGACTTAAAATCTTTTAAGTTTTCTTTTAATTGGTTTTTTAAATCTGCATAATTTTCAATTATTCCATTATGTACAATAACAATACTATTAGTAGCATCTGTATGTGGATGCGCGTTATTTTCAGAGGGTTTTCCATGTGTTGCCCAACGGGTATGCCCTATAGCAATATTTGAACTAATGGGATTTTTTTTTATATTCTCTGTCAAATTGCAAAGTTTGCCAACACTTCTTCTGGTATGTAGTAAATTATCACAAACTACAGCTATACCTGCTGAATCATAGCCTCTATACTCTAATTTCCTTAAACCTTTTAGTACAATTTCAACAGCGTCTTTTTTACCAATATAACCAACTATCCCACACATAAATTATCCTTTGGTCTCTTTAAAAACTTTAATGCGTATCCTTAGTGTGCCATTTTTGACACTGTTACGTTAAAAGCCTGTGCTCATTTCACGATAAGCTCTGCATTTTTTGTATTGCTTTGTCAAAAATTCAAAACACTATATGCATTAGGGTTTTTAAAGAGACCCTTTTATAAGTTCTTTCATATCTTTTACCGCGGCTCTAAGACCAGTAAAAATACTCTTTGCAATAATTGAAAAACCTATATTAAACTCTTTTATGTTTGGAACTTTGCACATATGCTTTACATTATCATAATCTAATCCATGACCAGCATTTAATAAAAGTTTTCTTTTTGCAACCTCTTGCGAAACTTTTAAAATCTTTTCAAATTCCTCTTTGAACTTTAAAGAATTTCTTCCATTTTCCTTATAAAATTCTGCATATCTGCCAGTATGGATTTCTACAGCATCTGCCCCTATTTGACTACAAGCTAAGACTTGGTCTGTGTCAGCTTCAACAAACATACTGACTATTATTCCTACCTTTTTTAACCTCTCCACACAACTTGCAAGACTTTTTTTATTCTTTTTAACATCTAAGCCGCCTTCTGTTGTAAGTTCCTGCCTTTTTTCTGGAACTATGCAAACAAAATGCGGTTTCACATCTAAAGCTATTTCAACTATCTCGTCTGTAGCAGCCATTTCAAGATTTAACTTTGTTTTGATAGACTTTTTTAAATCATAAACATCTTTATCTTGAATATGCCTTCTATCTTCTCTTAAATGCACCGTTATACTGTCTGCGCCAGCCTTTTCACATATCAATGCAGCGTCAACAATAGATGGCACATCACCTCTTCTTGCTTGTCTTATCGTAGCTATATGGTCTATATTTACACCTAATTTTATCATTAAATCCTCTTTTTTTCTATCAACTGCCAACTTGGTCTGTCTAAAACCCCTTATATTTTTTGTATTGCTTTGTCAAAAATGCAAAACATTATATGCATTAGGGCTTTAGATAGACCTAACTTCTTTACAGATATTAGTAACTAAACTTTCTGCAAGCTTTTTGATTTTCTCTAAATTTTTCCCTTCAACCATAACTCTTAAGAGATTTTCTGTACCGGAATATCTGGCAAGAATACGACCATCTTTATCTAATAATTTCTCATACTCTTTTATTAACTTATAAGATTTTGGAAGTTGCTCTATAGGTATTCTCTTTTCAACTCTATTGTTTATAAGCACTTGTGGAAATTTTTCAAGACCTTCCATAAATTCAGACATTGTTTTCCCAGACTCACACAATGCTCCAAGTAACATAATAGAGCTAAGAATTCCATCTCCTGTGGCTAAAATGTCCTTAAAAATAAAATGCCCTGACTGTTCTCCACCTAATGAAGAGTTATATTTCTCCATATCTTCAATAACATACCTATCTCCAACTTTAGATAAAACAATATTGATTTTTTCACTTTCCATAGCATGCACAAGCCCCAAATTTGCCATAACTGTAGAAACCAAAGTATTATTCTTTAATTTATTATTACTTTTTAGCCATTTTGCCATTGCAAAAAGAAAATAGTCTCCGTCTTTGATTATTCCTTTTTCATCCACACATACAAGCCTATCAGAATCTCCATCAAAAGCAAAGCCACAAAAAGCATTGTGTTTTTTTACGTGTTCTGCTACAACTTTTGGATACAAAGCTCCGCAATTAAAGTTAATATTTTTTCCATTTGGTCTGGTATTTAAAGCAATAACTTTTGCTCCAAGTTTTCTTAACACATAAGGCACAATTTTATAAGCTGACCCGTTTGCACAATCAACAACTATAGTTTTTCCTTTTAGAGACTTACCTATAAAATTTTTTATTAAAAAATCTTCATAAAATTTTATAAGAGTTAGATCTTCTTTGATAGAGAACTTGGTATTTGCAATAACAGCTTTTAAATCTAAATACTTCTTTATTTTATGCTCTATTTTCTCTTCAACGCTGTCAGCAAGCTTAAATCCTTTTGAGTTAAAAATCTTCAAACCATTATCAATATAAGGGTTATGGCTTGCAGATATCACAATTGCTGCAGAATAATCACCATTTTTAACAAGTAAAGAAGCTGCAGCCGTAGGCATAACCCCACTAAAAACAGGCTTTACATCCATTTTGAGCATACCTTTTGCAAGTTCTTTCTGTATTTTTTTTCCAGATTCTCTTGTGTCTCTAATTATTAGAATATTTTTTTTATTCCCTAAAACTTCTGCAATCGCCATTCCAATTATATTAAGAGTGTTTTGGTCGAATGGAAAATTTGAACTATTACCTCTTATACCATCTGTACCAAATAATTTTTTCATACGTACCACGCATATAACCAAACAAAAAAAGCAAGAACTATAGCCAACAATTTTAACTGCCAATTCTTTTTTATTTTGCTGTAAATTTTTTTCATCGTTACTTTAGTACCTTACCATTTGATTTTATTATTTCCTTAAGTCTTGAAGCAGAAACATTTCCATGCAATTTACCATTATAAGCCACAGAAATCTTACCGGTTTCTTCTGAAACTACAATTACCAAAGCATCTGTAACTTCGCTTAATCCAAGTGCTGCTCTGTGCCTTGTGCCAAAAAGTTTAAAATTAGTTTCATGACTTAACGGGAGCAAGCAGCCTGCAGCCATAATTTTTCTGTTAAAAATAACCACTGCTCCGTCATGTAAAGGAGCAGACTTGTTCTTAAATATTGATAGTAAAAGCTCCTTTGAAATATTAGCATCTAAGACTATTCCCGTTTCCATAAAATTTTTTAACCCAACTTCATTCTCAAGTGCAATAAGTCCCCCCATGATAGATTTACTTAAATCTTCTACAGCTTCGACAATTTCTGTTACATAAGAATCCTCAATTTTGGATTTTGAACTCCAAAGTTGACTACCTATTTGAGCTAAAACATTTCGGATTTCATTTTGAAATATCACAGCAAATATAATAACTGCCGCAAGCCAAAAATTTTCTAATAACCAAGATAAAGCTTTAAGGTGAAAAACATCTCTTGCTACTATAGTAAGTCCTAAAATAAACAAAATACCTATAACAATCTGGATAGCTCTTGTACCTTTAATGATTAAAATAAGTCTATAAAATATTAAAGCAAGTATAAGGATATCTAAAATATTAACTATGTAAACGTTGTAAATATACGACATTGCCCTCATTTAAACTCCCTTAAAAGCCTGAATCATTTTCAACACGTTGACAGTTTCTTTTACATCATGTACTCTTAAAATATCTGCACCACAAAAAGCTGTAAGAAAATTTGCCACTACAAAAGATGTCTTGTCTTCTCCTGACAAAGCCTTTACGAATCTTTTCCTCGATACTGCCCCAACAACCGCTCCAAGCGATGAAAAAGTTCTTATATTTTTTATTAATTCTAAATTGTGTTCAACAGTTTTGCCAAAACCGGCGCCTGGATCTACGGATATACACTCTTCTTGTACACCAAAATTTAACGCATAATTTTTTCTATCTAAAAGAAATTTAAAAACCTCACATGTACAATCTTTGTATTTAGGTGACTTTTGCATATTTTTAGGCAATCCCTTCATATGCATTAATATTAAACCAGCTTTTACATTAGCAATAAGCTTTGCTAACTTTTCTTTTCCTACTCTTAAAGCAAAAATATCATTAATAATATCTGCCCCTTCATCCAAAGCGGCTTTCGCTGTCTCGTACTTATACGTATCTATAGAAATTGGAATTTTAAGTTTCTTTTTTATTTTTTTTAAAGCAGGTATTAACCTTTTTATCTCTGTCTTTGCATCTACAAAATTTGAACCGGGTCTAGACGATTCTGCTCCAATATCTATTATCCCAGCCCCACATTCTTCAAACTCCAAAGCTTGTCCTTGAGCTTTATCTGGACATGTAAGCCCATCTCCTGAAAAAGAATCTGGATCCATATTTACAATACCCATAACAATTGGACACGAAAAATCCAGAGACTTATCTCTACATTTGAAAACTTTTTTATTGTTAATTAGTTGTTTAAAATTAAGTGCAACTTCTTTTAATCCAAACGGTTGCATTTTTAGTTTATCAAAAAGTTTTAAAATTTGAGTAAGATTTGCAAACAAAACTATATCTGAAAAACCTTTTTTAAACCTACTAACATCTTGACTTACAGAAACATCTGCTCCAACTGAAATTGCTTCTTGTTTTAATATATTTGCAGCTCTATTATCTATTTGTTCTATAATAACAGGAAAATTTATACCCTTTTGAGCAAGATATTCGTGAACAATACTGCTACTTCCCGTTTTTTTTGTAAGCTCTAAAGCATCTTTTAAATTATTTATAATGGCTTTTCTTACTATCACTTTTTATTTCCCTAATAAAGACATTGCCTCTTTCCTTGCTTTTTCATCTTCTGAAAATTTACCTCGGACGGATTGAGTAATAACAAGTGACCCTGTCTTTTTTATGCCACGCATTGTCATACACAAATGCTCAGCCTCAACAATAACCATGACACCATGAGGTTTTAATAATTGCATAACAGTATCAGATATTTGTTTGGTAAATCTTTCTTGTAATTGAAGTCTGTTTGCAAAAATTTCTATGAGCCCTATTAATTTTGAAATCCCTACAATTTTATCTTTTTGGGGGATATAAGCCATATGTACTTTCCCAAAAAAAGGAAGTAGGTGATGCTCGCAAAGAGAGTAAAAAGAAACATCCTTTATTAACACTATCTCTTCGTGCTCTTCGCTAGAGTACGAAATTGGAACTAGATCCAAAGAATCTATACTATTCCCAGACAGAACTTCTTTATAAAACTCTACAACTCTTTCTGGAGTACGTTTTATACCGTCCCTGTTTAAATCTTCTCCAAAAGATTCAAGTAAAAGTTTTATCGCTTCTTTTGCTTTTATCTCATCAAAATTAAACTTTTTCACTTTGTATATTTCCGCCTAAAATTTCTTTTTTTATTACATCTTTATCTAACAAAACATCTAAAGTTTCTGATGTACCATTTTTATCTTCCTTAACATTTTTTTCTTCTGTTATGGGAGTCAACTGTTCTCCTTTTATAATTTTATCTATGTCTTGACCAGTTAAGTTTTCCCTTTCTAAAAGATAATCTACAATTTTATTTAAAGTAATCATGTTCTCTTTTATAAGAGTTCCTGCTTTTTCTTTTGCACCATCTATAATATTTTTAATTTCTTCATCTACAATTTCAGAAGTTTTTCCTGAATGTCTATCCGAGTTTGAAATATCTCTTCCTAAAAATACTTCTTGGTTTGGTTTTTGAAGAGATATTGTCCCTACTTTATCACTCATACCAAACTCAGTAACCATTCTAGTAGCAATTTCTGTAGCTTTAGCTATATCGTTTTGAGCTCCCGTAGTAATTTCAGAGAACACAACCTCTTCTGCAACGCGACCTCCAAACAATATTGAAAGCCTGTCTAAAAGTTCTGTTTTTGAAGTTAGATATTTGTCTTGTTCTGGTAGTTGAAGAGTGTACCCCAAAGCAGGACCTCTTGGCACTATAGAAACTTTATGTACTGGATCGGCAGAAGGAAGAAGTTTTGCAACAAGAGCGTGCCCTGCCTCGTGATATGCAGTAATTTTTTTTTCTTTATCAGACATCAAACGTGACTTTCTTTGTGGACCAGCAATTATTCTATCTATTGCCTCTTCCATATTCTTCATGCTTACACTCTTTTGCCCATGCCTTGCAGCTAAAAGTGCTGCTTCATTTACAAGATTTGCAAGGTCAGCTCCAACAAAACCAGGCGTTCTTCTTGCTATAACATTTAAATTTACATCATCACCTAATGCAACTTTTCTTGAATGTACAGCTAATATTTCTTCTCTATCTTTTAGATCAGGACTTGGTACTACAACTTGTCTATCAAATCTCCCAGGTCTAAGCAATGCTGGATCTAAAACATCTGGTCTATTAGTTGCTGCAATTAAAATAACACCTTCCTTAGTATCAAAACCATCCATTTCCACAAGGAGTTGATTTAAAGTTTGTTCCCTCTCATCATGCCCACCACCAATACCAGCAAATCTATGCCTTCCAACAGCATCAATTTCATCTACAAAAAGTAAACAGGGGGCAGATTTTCTACCTTTATCAAATAAGTCTCTGACTCTAGAAGCGCCAACTCCAACAAACATTTCAACAAACTCTGAACCGCTAGAAGAAAAAAATGGAACTCCTGCTTCACCAGCAACTGCTTTTGCAAGCAAAGTTTTACCTGTCCCTGGAGAACCAAAAAGCAGAACTCCTTTTGGAATCTTTCCACCTAATTTTTGAAATTTCGCAGGATCTTTTAAAAATTCTATTATTTCTTGTAACTCTTCTTTAGCCTCATTACAACCAGCAACATCTTTAAAAGTAACTTTTGTTGCAGCATTATTGCCTGCTAGTTTAGCTTTTGCCTTGCCAAAAGACATGGCCTGCTTGCTACCACCAGCCATACCCTTCATCATCCAAAGCCAAAATAAAATCAAAAGAATTATAGGACCCCAATTAAGCAAAATTGGCGCAAGCCAACCATTTCTTTGCGCAGAAGAAAATTCCAAAACGTTATTATCTTCCATATCCTTTATTAAGTTAGGATCGTCCATAGGTATTGTTTTAAACTTTTTTAGAACACCATCTGTGTCCCTAAATTGTCCTCTTATAAAATCTGGAGAAACAACTACCTTAGATACACTTTTAGCCTTTATATATTGCTTAAATTGAGAATACTCTAAATCTACTTCTTGCCCTCTTTGCTTTGACGAATTTATGAGCATAAAAACAATTATAAAAAGCATTATCCAAAAAAATACAAACCACGGATTTTTCTTTTTCATTTATTAAACTCCTTTATTCTCCCTACGTATGGCAACTGCCTAAAAAATCCGCTATAGTCTAAGCCATAACCTACAATAAAATCATTGCCAATTTCAAAACAGCTATAATCTATGGGAACATCTTTTTGACGAGCACATTTTTTATCAAGAAAAACGCAAGTTTTTATACTTTTAGGTTTGTTTGCAGATATTTTACCTATCAAAAAATCTAAAGTTACGCCGCTATCAGCAATATCTTCCACTATCAAAACGTCTTTACCTCTTGATTCCTCTTTAAAATCAGAAATTACTTTCACTCTTCCCGATGACTGTCCTCCAGAATAAGAACTAACACGTATAAAATCAATAGCGCACCTAACATCTAAGTTACGTACCAAATCCGCACAAAAGATAAAACTGCCGTTTAAAACTGCAACTACAACAAGATCTTTATTTTCATAGTCCTTAGATATTTGAGAAGATATCGCAAAAATCCTCTTTTGTATTTGTCTTTCTGGAAAAAGAATTTCTACTGTATAATTTTCTTTGTTAATCATCACTTTTATCCCTTTAGGATCTGCCTTAAAAACCCTTTAAAAAATACGCGTTTGTTTCTTTTATCTTAAAAACCCAATCAGCAGACAATCTATACACAGATTTGTCTAAAGACAAAATTTTATACATTATTAAATTTATGCACAAGTTGTTATCTTTTTTTTGAGGTAAAATATCTCGTAAAATCCTAAATCTAATTGCCTCATTATATCGCAAAAACATTGTTAAATCAAGCAAAATTTGATTTTTGCGAAATTTTACACATTTTTTTAAAAATTTAGCTGAAACTATATTTAAATAGTGATTTTCTCTAGTTTGTATACAACTCAAAGAAAATATATGTTCAACTGCCATTGAATTAATTTTCTCGCAAGCAGGAATAAGCGAATGTCTTATTTTATTTCTTGTATAGATATCTGTAAAATTCGAGCTGTCTGTACAAAATGGTAATTGATGCTTTTTTACATAATGTTCAATAAAATCCCTCTTAATTGGAAGAAGCGGACGAATTATTACAACATTTTTAGAAAGACCTCTTTCTTGAGGTATGCCTGAAAAATTTCCACTGCCTCTAAGTAACCACATTAAAACAGTTTCTGCATTGTCGTTTGCATTATGGGCTGTTGAAATTTTATTAAAATTATATTTTTCTGCTATTTTATGCAAACTGGCATATCTTAAATCGCGACCTGCAGTTTCTATAGAGACATTATTACTCTTAGAGTACCCCTCTACATCAATTGACTCTAGAATACAATCTATATTCAATTTTTCTGAAAAATTTTTAACTATTAAAGCCTCTTTTTTAGATTCTTTTCTTAAATTATGATTAAAGTTTACGCTTAACAAATCAATATTTATTTTCTTTTTAAGGCGCCAAAACATATGCAGCATACACATAGAATCCATTCCACCAGACACAGCCAAAACTATCCTATTTCTAGCACAAACAAATCTATTGTGAGTAACATTTTTATAAAATAACTCCCAAGCTTTCATTTACTTAAAAACCTTTTAAAGAAAAACTTTGCTTGTACGTGTTTTGATGGATAAATAAGCATTGTAAAATTTTTAATAAAAGCTAGTATATACTTGTCAGGATGAATAGCTATATATTTATTGTGCCATAGAGGACAAAGCTTGTCTTTAAAACTTTTTAAAAGTTCTAAGTTATAATTAAAGTGTTCTGCAAACATAAACATTTTTGCAAAATATTTTACTACTTCTTCCTGAGAACCTGCTTCAAAAGAATAAGCAAATCCCAAATCAAACCACGTGTATCCATTGTTTTTGGCCCACAAAATATTTTTAAAAATTATGTAAGAAAAAATATCCTCTTGAAAAGATAAATATCTAACAACACCTGAAGAAATTTCATGTTTGCTGTTTGTCTTTTCTAACACAGAAAAAGCATATAATTTACCGTCTTTTTCTACAACACTGAAATCCATATCTTTCATATACGTAGGCTCATAATTGCCCGGTATGAAGTTTATTGGAATAAAGTTTGTAGCCTTTCTCCATTCTTTATCTATATCTGCAAACACTTCTTTATACTCATAAAATTGTTCAGAATTTAAAATTTTATATTTAAAACCTAAATTTTCTATATTTTCTTCCAATTCACAAAAATTTTTAAAATGTTGGTCTTTTTCATCAAATATCCTTAATTGAATTTTTGCTTCTTGCCCAATATTAAAAATATCCAGTCCTATGTCATCATATATTTGCACATATTTATGATCTATGCCTATAAAAGCAGGCTTTACAGATGCATTATCAGCAAGTTCCTTAAATTGCCACAAAAGCTCATTTTTATGAGCTCTATTGCCTACAGGATCACCTAAAGCAATCCAACTATTTCCAGATTTACCATACATTATAAAAGCATCTTTTTGCTCGTTAACTATATAATTTTTATCTTTAGATAAAGCATTTAGAGAATACACAGAATCTGAAGAGTATACTATTCTTTCTATATCCCTTTTTGTAAACAATATGGGGGTTCTAAAAAAGTTTCTGGAAATTTGCTCTAAAATCACTATTCCTATTATAATGCCCATACCAAAACTTGCTCTTAAAAATCTTGCAGCATCTGTTGTACTTATTAAAAGATTTCTAAAAAATATATCTAAGTGAATCCAAGAGAAAATATCCTGCTTATTTATAAAAAAACCTATCCAAACTGAAAGAACAAAAACGCCTCCAACTGCACTAAACCACCAATTACTGAAAGCAGTATTAAATATAGAAATGTCTCTATAAAAATACTGTTTTGAAGATGCAAGAGCTATAAACAAAACAACAAAACACACAAGGACTAAAAGAGACTCTCCTGCAATAAGTATTAAAATAATTGCAGATACTATTAAAGCACACGCTATAGACCAAGCTTTTTTAATTCTAAGTTGTAAGCCTCTAGAAACAAAAAGCAAAACAATTGATGTGACGCTAAGCAAAAAGTGAGATAAATCCGTAAACCAGGATGGTAATAAATTAATAATAAACTTTAACTGTGCAACATCAAAAGGAGTTGCCGTAGAAAACATTGAAACCATACCAGCAACAAATGAAGATAAGGCAAGTACTTGCACTATAACAGAAGATATTGTTTTGCCAAATATCCTTGTCCTATCTTGAAACTTTTTAGTAAGTACCATCAATTCAAAAGAACCTAAAAGTATAAGAGCTATAAGTAAAGGAAAAAAATAAAATATTGCCCTGTACGCAAGAAGCGCACCTATAACACCAGGGTTACTAGCAGCTTGAGGCATTAGCAAAGTAATTGAAGTTTCAAAAATCCCCATTCCTCCTGGTACCTGACTTACAATTACAGCAAATTGTGTAACAAGAAAGACTTTCAGCAAAACAAAGTATGAAACAAAACCATCAGGCATTAAAACATATAAAGTTAGAGACGCCACTAACCAATCCAAAGTTGCTAGTAAAATTTGCCAAAGCACTATTTTGATATTAGGGAACGTTATTGTCCATTTAAATATTTTTATAGGTCTAGAATGTAAAGTGCTTAAAAATATGTATAAAAATAAAATTAAAATTGAAAAAAGACCTATTGTTTTTGTAGACAAACCTACATTTAATACACTTTCTAAAGACACTGGCGCAAAAGTAAAAATAAATCCACCAACTGCAAGTAGCCCAAGCCATATCGTTGCCGAAGAAAATATAAGAACCTTAGTAATATCAACCATTGAAACATTGTACAACGAATAAAGTCTGTATCTTATTGAACCGCCAAAAAGCATTGAATAGCCTGTATTATTTGCTAAAACATTACTTATAAAGCATGTAAATAGAATATCTTTAGGTTTTAAAGAAACTTTTGAGTTTATATACTTAAAAGCAACTATATCATAACCACCTAAAATAAAATAATACGACAATGCAAGCGACATAGCTAAAAATATTTTAAAAAAAGGGATGGCTTTTAAAGCATTGATTATATCTGTATAACTTAAATTCTTTAGTTGATTATGTAGAAGTATTAACGCTCCAACAAAAATTAAAAAGCCTATTGGCAAAAGAAAAAACTTTACCCAATTTTTCACTTTATATATCCTTGATTTTAATTTACTCGATTAAACTGCTGAATTTTAGGTATTAAAAATTTTATAATATATAATGAAAAAAAGAAAGCGCTTATTTAGATTTTTACATTTTAAATGAGCACTTTTATTATAAGTTTGTTTAAAATAACAATATCATAAGCTCTATACCCTCCATTATCAAGTTTTTGCTGAAAGCTTACTATTTGTCTCTGATGTTCAGTAATATCGTAATATACATCACCTATTTTTGAATCATTTTTTCTATAATGTCCTTTTAGTGTTAGATATTTAATAACTTCTGAATTTCTATCCTCTTCTGATATTATAAATATTTACTAAAATCTCTTCACTAGTTCTTTGAATAATACTATTATTCAAAACTGTATTCTTTTTTGCCACATCTTCTGAACTTACTGTAACCATCTTTACTGTCTATGTCCATTTCCATTATGTAAAATTTTTGGGAGTTTATTGTACAAAAAGTATATTTAATTAATTTTTTGTACAATAATATAATTCCAAAAAAGGGTTTATCGTGAAAAAGTTATATTAAAAGCTAAAGAAATAAAGAAAGCAAAAGAATAAAAAGCGGTCACAAATGGGCTTTTTCAAATGAAATTAAACAAACAGAAGGCAACATCCAAACAGGAGAAATTGTTGCTTTACATGACAGTACTTTAAACTTTATAGGATTAGGATTTTATAATCCTAATCCTATAATAGCATTTAGACTTATTACAGATAAACAAGAAGATATAAATGTATCTTTTTGGGAACAACGAATAGAAAAAGCAAAACTTCTAAGAGAATTTGCTTATCCTGACGAACAATCTTATAGAGTAGTTTTTGGAGAGTCAGATGGTTTACCAGGAGTCATTTTAGACAAATATGAGGACTATATTTGTGGGCACTTTGTATTCTCTGGAGCTGACAAATATAAAGATGACATTTTAGAAGCAACAAAAAATATTTTTAAACCAAAAGGTATTTTTTTAAAAAATGACACGTACTTTAGAAAACTTAAAAATTTAAATCTTCAAAATATAATGTACTATGGCAACATACCAGAAAATATTGTAATTTGGGGAAATAAAATAAATTTCTATGTTGACTTAAAACCTGACTTGAGCATTAGGGTTCCCCTAATCCATCTTTTTATGAGTGCTTTTTCCTTTTTTTCCTTAAAGCGGTCAAGTCAGGTTTTAATTTTGTCAGTTGAACAAAGAAAAGCTTGTGT
>NZ_JAITJM010000014.1:0-19056 GCF_031278955.1 Candidatus Endomicrobiellum cubanum
TTTCCCCCATTGTCCAAAATTCCCCACTGCTGCCTCCCGTAGGAGTCTGGACCGTGTCTCAGTTCCAGTGTGTCCGTTCACCCTTTCAGGCCGGATACCCGTCATAGCCTTGGTAGGCCTTCACCCCACCAACTAGCTGATAGGCCGCAGGACCATCTCAAAACGCATTACTGCTTTAACCTCAGCTTGATGCCAAGTTGCGGTACTATGCGGTATTGACTCCGATTTCTCGGAGATATTCCCCATTCTGAGGGAGGTTTCCTACGTGTTACTCACCCGTTTGCCGCTAAACTTTACGATACTCTGTAAAATTTCGCACGACTTGCATGTGTTAGGCACGCCGCCAGCGTTCACTCTGAGCCAGGATCAAACTCTCCATAAAAAATTATAGAGATTTGTTAATAAGCTCTTATTACATTGTACTCACTGTTTTATATATGTTTAAAACAAATATAAAGATTAACTCTTAAATCATACGATTGCCTATTTAATGAGGCGCTTATCTGCGTGTTATTTAGTTTTCAAAGAACTTTAACAGTAAAAAAAGAACCTCTCTCTTTGCCTTTACCATTGCTAAGACCAGCAAAGATATAATATTTATATGTACCATTATTAATATATTTCTTATAGAAACTTAGACCTTCCGAATCAAATTGTACCTAAAAAAAGAATTTTGTTTTGAGTATTTAACTATTCTATAACATTTTTTATTTTTTTGTCAAGTATCATTTTCACAACTTGTATAGTTTACAAAACTTTTATTAATTTGTCAAGTACTTAATTATTTTTATTTAAGAGCTTTTAATTATGGATTTATTATAGCACAACATTTATCTTTTGTCAAGTATCATTTTATTATTTATTTGCTTATTTGTTTTCAGTGAATTAGTATTATGAAATATCTATAATGTTTGACTTTAATATATAAATATACTATCATAAACAAATTAGTATTCGTTTGTATTTTTATGTTTGGGCAGTTAGCTCAGCTGGGAGAGCATTTCCCTTACAAGGAAGAGGTCGCAGGTTCAAACCCTGCACTGCCCACCATAAACCTAAGAATATGACCCCCCTCCCCCCATTTCAAAATCACCATTAATTAAATATTTTATTCCCCATCTTTGTTTTTATTTTGTAATAAACTTCGAAAAATCAATACTTAAAAACTCAAATTGAAAATTAGCTACGTGCATAAAAAATAATGCCTCTGTTAATAGTATAGCACGTCTAAAAACTCGCTTGCATTTTCCGGCTTAATTTTTTATATTTAGCTTATGCATAAACCAATCTTTTTAAACAATGTAAGTTTATCTTTTGATGATTCAAATTGTTTTGAAAATTTTTCAACTCAAATCACATATGGAGCACATGTAGCTATAATTGGATTAAATGGAGCTGGCAAGTCTTCTTTACTAAAAATCATTAAAGGCGACTTGTTTCCTACTAGCGGAACCATAAGCAATAACAAAAACATAATTTTTGGATACGTGCCACAACTAATTTATGAATATAGAAACTTAAGTGGTGCAGAAAGATTTAATAAAGCATTGAGCCTAGCTTTTGCTAACCAGCCAGATGTTTTGCTCCTAGACGAACCAACAAATCATTTAGACTTACAAAATCGGAGTTCACTTATGAAAATGTTAAATTTTTATAAGGGGACTTTGATAATGGTTTCTCACGATAAAGAATTGTTAAAAAACGTCCACTCTTTTTGGCATATAGACAACAAAAAAATAACTGTTTTTAATGGAATTTTTGATGACTATTTTAATTTAATATCTCAAAATCGTCAAAATTTTGAAGATGAACTTAAAACCCTTACAAAAGAGAAAAAAGAAACGCATAAAGCTCTTATGAAAGAACAAGAACGGGCAAAAAAAAGTAAAGAAAAAGGAGAGAAGTTTGTTGCGCAAAAAAAGTGGCTTCCTAGCCTTGGTGATTTAAAAGCAAGTTATGCAAGAAAAAGTGCAGGACAAAAATATGCTGATAATCGTGCAAAAAGAGAATTTTTGCACGAACGACTTGCAAATTTAAGAATTCCCGAACCTCTTAAACCATCTTTTACACTCAAACCTAAAGATATTAGTACAAACAAAGCTATTGTTTCTATAAGTTCAGGACATGTTGGATACAATGGCACCCAAATTCTAAAAAATATTAATTTATTTGTTATGGGAAACGATCATTTAGCAATAGTAGGCAATAATGGATCTGGGAAAACCACACTATTAAAAGCTATTTTGAATTGTCCTGAAGTTAACAAAGATGGTCTGTGGGATATCCCAAACGTCCAAGACATAGGTTATTTGGATCAACATTATAGTTTTTTAGACGATGCCAAGACCGTTATAGAAACAATAATGGACTTATCTCCTGACAAAACATTGTCAGAAATAAGATCTTTCCTGAATGACTTTTTGTTTAGAAAAAATGAAGAAGTTAACAAACCTATATCTGTCCTATCTGGAGGAGAAAAGGCAAGATTATCGCTCGCAAAAATTGCTGTTAAAACACCAAAACTGCTATTATTAGACGAAATAACAAACAATATAGATTTAGAAGCAAAAGAACACGTAATGCAAGTACTAAAAGAATATCCTGGAGCTATAGTAATGGTTTCACATGATACTGCATTTTTAGAACAATTAAACATTTCTAACAAATATGTGATACCTAATAACTAAATCTTCCTTCAATATCTCTCTAATTAACTTATAAAAAGACCTTTTTAAAGTTTAGCTTGTTATTTTTTTTTAATTAGAGGCAATAACTGCACCCTTGTATCTTTCTGAAATAAATTTTTTAACTTTCTCTGATTTTAAAGCTCTAACTAAAGTTTTAATTGCAGGATTGTTCACTCTTTTAGAATTTACGACTATAATATTTGCATAAGGGGAATCTCCGCCTTCGCTAAAAATTCTTACTTTGTCTAAATCTATGCCTGCTTCTAAAATTTTGCTTGACCAAGTTATATAAGCATCAAACTGATTTCTTATACGTGTAACAAGCGAAGGATCCAGTTCAACAATTTTTATTGGTTTAATATATGTTTCTATGTCTCGTGTAGTAGCCATATAAGGGTTTATTGTATTTTTTAATTTTATAAAACCTGCTTTTTCGAGTAAAACTAAAGCTCTGTACTCATTAGTACTATCGTTTACAATTCCTATTTTTGAATTATTTGGCAAATCTTTAATTGATTTATATTTGTCAGAATATATACCCATAGGCTCAACATGAATATTGCCAGCACTTACTAAATCTAAATGCCTATCTTTAATTTGAGCTTTTAAATATTCATGATGTTGGAAATAGTTTGCATCAAGTTCCCCGTCAGAAACTTGAGCATTTGCTAAAGTTGTGTCAGTCATTGTATAAATTTTTAGATTTATGCCTTGTTTTGCAAGATCTGGCTTTATTAACTCTAATATTTCAGCGTGAGGGACTACATCTGCTGCAATTTTTAAAACAGTCTTTTCTTCACTTAAAGCGTAGCCAAGTGACGACCATTTTATCAGAAACAAAATAAAAATTACCGTCCATCTTTTCACTTCAATTTTCTCCCTTGGATATATAAATATAATCTTAATTTTTACTTTATAACTTTCAGATAAGCAAAGAGTGATGACTGAACATGATTTAAATGAGATGTCTTTTTTTCAACATTCGTTTGGAAAGTCTGCCTCCTAAAAGCTGGAGACCCTCTACTAAAACTAATAATACCAAAACTGCAGCTAAAAGAATATCTGTACGGAATCTATGATATCCAAAACGTACAGCAACTTCTCCAAGTCCTCCTGCTCCAAAAGTACCAGCTATTGCAGTTATTGAAATTAAGGTTATTGTTAAAACCACAAAGTTTCTTATAAGCGAAGGAAGCGCTTCTGGAAGCATAACCTTTAAAATTATATCAAAAGTTGATGCGCCCATAGATTTTGCAGCTTCAACTTTTCCTTTAGATACCTCTAAAATACTACTTTCAACTAATCGAGAAAATATAGGTGTACAAACTATGGTTAAAGCTATTATACAAGCTTTTGGCCCATAAGATACTCCTACTACAAATTTTGACAATGGGAGTGCCAAAATTATTACAATCATTGATGGCAAAGCTAAAACTGCATTTATAATTGCTCCAAAAGTTTTATTAAAAATAAACATTGGATAAAGCCCATTTTTATCTGTAATATAAAGAGAACTCCCAAAAACTAATCCAAAAAATATTGTAATCGGCGTAGCAACAAAAACCATATATAACGTTTGTAAAGTGGCAGGCAATATAATGTCTATAGTCTCTTGACTAAATAATCTTATAAAAAATTCTACCATATACCCTCGCCACTAAAATAAGCATTAGCCAAATATGCATTATGCTTTATAAAAACTTTTGCTGTGTTACTTTGTGGATTTTCAAATATTTCTTTAACACTTCCCTTTTCTGCAATTATACCGTTTTCTAAAACCGCCATATTTTTACAAGTATACTTTACTACATCTAAAGAATGTGTAATTAAAATAATAGTAAGTCCTAATTTTTTATTTATATCTTTTAATAAATCTAATACTGACATAGACGTTACAGGGTCTAATGCCGAAGTAGCTTCATCGCTAAGCAAAATACTTGGATGATTTGCTAAAGCTCGCGCTATGCCTACACGTTGTTTTTGACCCCCAGAAAGTTGTCCGGGGTAAAAATCTTTTTTATCTACTATGCCTACTAAATTCAAAATTTTTAAAACTCTTTCTTGTATTTCTTCTTTATTTTTTTTTGCAATTTCCAGAGGAAATGCAACATTCCCGTAAACTGTCCTAGAATCAAAAAGATTAAAATGTTGAAACACCATGCCAATTTTTTGTCTATATATATTTACATCTTTTTTAGAGAGTTTATTTATTTGGTACTTACCAACTCGAATCGAACCTGAAGAAGCCATTTCTAATCCATTAATACAACGTATTAGAGTGGTCTTGCCAGCTCCACTAAAACCAACTATACCAAAGATATCGCCCGGTTCAATATCAAGATTGACACCTTTTAAAACTTCAAATTTTCGTTTATGACTTATAAATGTTTTTGAAACATTTTTTATTTCTATAAATGGCACTTGCATCATCACCCCAAAAAAGACAAAATTACTACCAATTTAGTTGTTTCCATATACTTAAAATTAGAAAAAATCTTACTACTTTATTTGATATCTGTCAAAAACTTGTTAAAAGATATATTTAATTTCTATCCAAATTTTCTAAGGAATTTACTGAACTAGTATCGTTTGTAACATTTTCTATATCTTTATTTTGCTGAACAATCTGTTCTTTCTCTATGTAACTTATGTATATAGGAATAGCCACTATGCCTAAAACCCCTATAATAACTAGCACTACTATAAGTTCCATAAGAGTAAACCCTTTAGATTTTCTCATAAAGACTCCTATTTTTTCTAGAAAGACCAAAACCTTTGTGAAGTTCATCTACTGCCGTTCTTAAATCTCTTTCATCTACAATACAAGATATTTTAATTTCACTTGTGGAAATCATTTCTATGTTAATACCCTTCTTATGAAGCACCTCAAACATCTTACCAGCTACACCCGCATGACTTTTCATCCCTATACCAACAACAGAAACTTTTGCAACATGTTCATCACAAACAACTTCTGAGGCGTTAAGCTCTTGAGCAAGTTTATCTAACTCAATTTGCGTTTTTTTCATCTCTTGTTTGCTTACTGTAAAAGAAATATCATTTTTTTTGTTTACTGCTGCAGACTGGATTATCATGTCCACATTTACACCAACTTTTGCAAGCTTACTGAAAACCTTCGCTGCAACACCAGGAATATCTGGCAAATCTATTATTGTAAATTTTACTTGATTTTTATCAAAAGCTATACCTGAGACTAATAATGCTTCCATCTTTCTCCTCCTGATATTTTCCTCGCTTGTTATTATTGTCCCTTGATTTTGACTAAATGTACTCTTTGCGTATATCTGCACACCGAACTTTTTTGCAACTTCAATACTCCTAGATTGCAAAACTTGAGCACCTGACCCTGCAAGTTCAAGCATTTCATCGTAAGATATATACTCAATTTTTCTCGCATCTGTTACAAGTCTTGGATCTGTCGTAAACACACCTTCAACATCAGAATATATTTCACAAAAATCTGCTTGTAATCCCGCTGCTAAAACAACTGCCGTTAAATCTGAGCCGCCTCTCCCTAAAGTTGTAATATCTCCCTTAGCATTCAAAGCTTGAAAACCAGCAACTATAACAATATTGTCTTTGGCAAGCATACTTTTTATCTTATTTGGGTTTACTTTCTTAACTCTTGCACGAGTATAATTAGTGCCTGCAACTATGCCTGCTTGAGGGCCGGTTAAAGAAATAGCTTTCTGCCCCATAGAGTTTATTGCCATAGCCAAAAGAGATATAGAAATCATTTCACCTGTGGCAAGTAACATATCCAGTTCCCTTTCTGGTGGATTAGAAGTAATGTTTTCAGCCATACTAAGCAAATCGTCAGTTGTATCTCCAGGAGCAGAAACAACAACTACAACCTTATTACCAACTTTCTTTTTTTCAATTACTCTACTAGCAACTAATTTTATTTTGCCTGCATCTGCTACAGAGGAACCTCCAAATTTCATTACAACAAGAGCCATCTTAATTTTCCTCCAAAAACTTTATGGAACTGTCTAAAACTAAAACTCATACAAAAACTTAAACTATCATAGCCCCTTTAACATCAAAATCTAATATGTAACTTTTTACAGAAACACTTTCTTTTTTCCAAGCATTTCCCATAGTATTTTGTACATTAACTGCATCTTTTTTACTACAAAAAGCAGCCAATGTAGGACCTGACCCAGATAAAAACGCCCCGAAAGATTTAGCGCCAAGAGCTGCCTGCAAAACTTTGTTCATCGTTGGGATCATCTTTCCCCTATAAGGTTGGTGCAGTCTATCTTGTGTGGCTTGTTTTAAAAGAGAATAATCTGCACAACAAAAAGCAGCTGTAAGAAGTGCTACTCTGGATATATTAAAAACAGCGTCTTTCATATCTATCATTTTAGGCAAAATTTCTCGAGAACGTTTTGTTCTAAGCTCAAATGAAGGAACACATAAAACCACTTTTAATTTCGGGATAGGGAGGTTTACAACTGTTCCATGTTCTTCATCTTCATTTTTACTGCATATGCAAATACCTCCAAAAATTGCAGGAACAACATTGTCTGGATGCCCTTCTATTTTAATTGCTAGCTCTGCAATTTGCGACTTATCTAATTTATTTGAACATAAAGCGTTGGCAAGCATGATACCACCAACTATAGCCGTAGAACTAGAGCCGAGACCTCCACTTAAAGGAATATTATTGTTTATAACTATATTTAAATTATTTAAGCTATATTTTGTGGTTCCAAGAACCTTAAACGCTTCTTGCATTGACTGCCAAAGAAGACTTTTCTCCCCTATAGCAAGAAACTTTTTACCTTCCCCGTGAATAACAAATTTTGTTTTTTTTGCATTAGGGACATATTCTGCTTCAAATTCATTATAAAGGCAAAGAGCTGCTCCAAAAACGTCAAAGCCTGGCCCTAAATTTGCAGTTGATGATGGTACACGCACTTTTACTTTCATTTCATTTACCTATTATAAAACTAATTATGGTTTTCTAAAAAATCCAATACAGTTATTATTAACGTGAACTTTGACAATGCTGGGCAACAACTACAAATTATCATGCCATAAACACAAGTTTACGCAGCTGTGTCCAAAAATGTAGTACTAAAGATATATGTTTTAGATAGACCCATTCACAGATTGAACTTCCTTTATTTCAGGAACAGCTTGCTTGATTGCATTTGTAACTCCATGTTGCAAAGTCATTTGTGACATGGGGCAACATCCGCAAGCGCCAGTTAACTTTACCTTCACTATGCCGTCTTCTGTTACATCCACCAACTCAACATTACCGCCATCTACCTGAAGATGAGGTCTTACTGAATCTAATGCTTGTTCTACCTTTTCTCTTAATGTCATTTTTTTGTCTCCTAATTAATATAATTTGAACAAACTAACTCTTTGGTATTGCATTATACCAAAAAATATATTCAACTACTACTAAAAATATAGTATTCCATTTTTTATTCTTACTTGGATAAAATGAAGATAAAGGAGAAAGATAGATTTAAGCCAGTCTTTGGGTGTTGGAGTTCATTAAGAGATTATTGTAAAAGCTTTTTTTAAAACAAAATGTTTATATGTTATAATATTCTATAGTGTGTGAAATTTTCGCATTCTATATAATATTTGTATATTAGAAAATATAGATTGTTTAACAATCAAAGAAGCAAGTCTATGGGCGACCGATTATTTAGGAAAAGAAGTAACAACTTCAAATATTCCCTATCTAATTCAGTATAGATGCATTGCAAAAATAGGACGAAACGGTTCAACGCAGATTTCAAAATCTGAACTTGAAAAATATTATCTTTCGTTAAACAAATTAAAAAAACGGCTTGAGGGAAAAATTAGGACAAGATTCAAATTGGACATTATCTTTTGACAACTTTAAAAAAGCTGATACCACAAAACATGTTCATAAGCTTTACCCATGAAAAATCAATGGTACCTAAAAAGTAAAGAAAGACAAAATGGCATGTTTTCTTTTATACATTCTCTAAATACCAATTTCGGAGCTACAGTTTTTGAGTCTGTCGGTCTCGAGCTTGCAAAATAACCGAAAAATAGACAACTGCCGGAACGCAAATAAGCAATGGGGCTCAAAGAGAAATTCAAAATACTATAGTTATGAAATTTCAGCAGCAAGCGTAAAACCAAGTAGAATTAAAAAGATAAAAAAATAAGAAAAGTTTACCTGCAGGTAAAACTTACAAAAATAGATATTTCTCTTGAAAAAAACAATGGTTTAAAATTTTTGTTTGATATTAAAACTGCAAAACCTAATAAAGGTAGTTTTAAAGAATTTTATTTGAATGTACGACTGTAATTCTTTCAGAAAATCTCAAAGCAAAAGTTAATACGCTCATAGCAATTCCATATAATCTTACGAACCAAAACCATATGATCGTTGGATAATGGCTGGAATCCTTGATTTAGGAAATGAATTAAAAGTTGACGAAGAACTTTGGGATTTTCTTACAGACAAAGATACCTATTATAAAGATTTATTGGATTGTTATGAATGCGTTGGCATTTAGCTTAGAGGAGAAATTGATAATTATTTCAAAAATACAATAAATAATGGTCAAGCGGGAAATAAACAATTTTCGCACTAAAAATGATATTATATTAAGTGTTTGACACTTGGCGAAATCAAGTTGCAAGAGAATATCCTTTGCCTTATATAAAACAACAAAAAAATCTTTTATAGAAGAGAATATGTATTAAATAGATTTATATTATTGCTTTTTCTTTCGGGCTAACCCAAATGGTCAAGTCAGGTTCTAAGTCTTTTTTCAACTATGGTTGACAAACTGTATGGTAATATAATTATGAAAAAAATTCAAACTATAATTTAAATAAGAATTGAAGATAAAAATGAAAAAAGTTCTATGAAATAAAATCAATAGAAAATAACTCCTGACTTGACCATTTTAGTAAAAAGTGCTCACCAAAGGGATCAAGGCAGGTATCCATATCTTCAACTTCTTTTTTCAATACTCTTTTTAAATAATCTGCAGCTTCATAGGATAACTTATAAATTTCTTGTTGGACTTTGCTTGAAACGATTGTAATAAATATCAGAGAGTTTTAAGTAGGAATAAAAAGTATAACAAAAGATATAAAACAAAGCGCGCCCAAGAGGAGTTGAACCTCTAACCTTTTGATTCGTAGTCAAACGCTCTATCCAATTGAGCTATGGGCGCACAAAAAATTTGCATAAACGCTGCCAACGGGATTTGAACCCGTGATCTCCGCCTTGAGAGGGCGATGTCCTAAACCGCTAGACGATGGCAGCAATTATAGCGTCATAAAATTAACAGCATATCATACTAACAGCAAGTCCCCCTAAGGCCGTTTCTTTAAATTTAGAGTTCATGTCTCTACCTATTTCCCCCATAGCTTTTACTGTAGCGTCAAAAGAAACCATATGAGTATCAGAGTTTTCATTTTCAGCTATAAGAGCTGCATTACATGCTTTAACTGCACCTATCGCATTACGTTCTATACAGGGAATCTGCACATATCCGCAAACAGGATCACAGGTTAAACCAAGTTGATGCTCTAAGGCAATTTCTGCTGCATTTTCTACAACTTTTGGAGAATATCCCTGAGACTGTGCAATCATAGCCGCTGCCATAGCTGTAGCGACTCCTATTTCCCCTTGACAACCAACTTCAGCACCTACAATCCCAGCATTGTTTTTTGCTATAAATCCAATAGCAGCAGCCGCTAAAAGGCCTGATCTCTGAGTAAGAATGTCTAAATGAAAGTGCTCTTCTAATATCATAATAACTGCAGGAATAACACCAGCTGCACCACAAGTTGGAGCTGTAACAATAGTGTTGCCAGCAGCATTTTCTTCTGCAACTGCATAAGCATAAGAATCAAGCAAACATAAATACTGATCAATAGTCTGCAAAGAATCTGCTCGTTCTTTTAATCTCTTTGCTTTTCTTTTTAAACCTATCGGGCCTGGCAAAACCCCTTCAGTATTTATACCACGATTTACAGTATCTTTCATTACGTATATTATCTTGTCTAACTTTACTTTAATTTCTTCTTCTGTAAGACCAGAAATTGCCATTTCATTTTGTAAAAGAAGTCTTTCTAAAGATAGATTTTTATCTTTTAATTGTTTTTTTAATTCTGTCATATTACTATAAGGGTGAGGTGGTATGACATTGTCTTGTTCTATCCACCCTTTCCATTGCAAAAAGCCCCCACCTATAGAATAATACTCCATAGAAAACAAAGCAGTGTTGTGTAAATCTTTAGAAGCATCTCTACTCAAATCCTGTTCAGATAACAAGTCAATTATCAAAGTATTGTTGTAAGGAAAATTATGCCTAATTGAAGAATATTCAATATTCTCTAAATCAACAGGTAACTTTTTTATTCCTAGATCAATAATTTTTCGCTCTTTGGGAATAGTCAAAAAATTGCTTAATAATGTAGGAGGGCAAGTAGCAGGTTCATTCCCCATAAGACCAGCAATAACAGCTCTATCTGTACCATGTCCTCTACCTGTTGCAGATAAAGAACCATATAAACGTATTTTAATACCCTTTGCTCTATTTAAAATTTCTCTATTAAGGGCTTTAACTCGCACAGAAAAATTAAATCCTGCTTTCATAGGGCCAATGGTGTGCGAGCTAGATGGTCCTGGTCCTGTTTTTAAAAGGTCAAAAATAGACATTGCTATTATTTTATTAGTCATATTTTTATATTCTTTTGGATTAGATAATTTCTCCTACTATATAACCGACCATTGTCAATATACCCATTATAAAAACAAAAGCCGCTAATTTTGAACGATATATACGCAATCTTGGGACTTTTCTCATCATTATTACAGGCATTAAATATGCATACATTGCAATTATAGGAGCTGACAATGCACTTATACTAGTTAAAATTGATGGGTTGCTCACTGCTAAAATCCAAAGCAAAATAAAAAGCAAAAAAGTACTTATAATCTTCAATTTACTTGGATTAACTTTTCCTTTACAATTAAAAAGTCTAACTATAATGCCACTTAATCCTTCCCTTGTTCCTGTAAAATGGCCAAAATAAGAACTTGATAGAGCAAGAAAAGCTATCATAGGGAGAATATATACAAAATATTTTTCTAAAGATGTCTCTGTTGCTAAAGCTATTGCAGATAAAGCATCTAAATTATTTTCTTTAGCTATAACCAAAACATTTGGCGTGATAGAGAAAAACAGTGAAAACACAAAAAACATAATAAAAAATAATAAAATAATAGAATTCCATTTAACAACTTTATCAGATCTTTTAATAGCTTCATCATTATTTCCATACTTTTTTCTATAAAAAGATCCCAAAACAGAACATACTGGAGAAAAATTCATAGAGAACACTAAAATAGGAAGCAACAAAAATGTATTCTTTACAAAATCTTTTAAAATAAACTGTGAATGAAAAGCAGACATATTCCAGTGAGGTATCATATATATAGATACTCCAAATAACAATAAAATTAATGGAAATGTAAGTATAGACGTAATCACTAGCATCATTTTTTCATTACTTAAAAGAAAAAGTGTCATAACAGAAAGAATAATAAATGTAAGTAACGGTCTATGGATTGAAACAAACCACAATTGATTTACTAAAAATGCATTAATGAGGTTTGTTAATCCTGTTGCATAACCGACACAGATTGTTACAATCGACGAAAAGTATAAAATTGAAACTACAAAACCAGCCGTAGAACCTAAATCATTCTCCACCGCACCAACAATATCAGTTTCTTTTGGACAAGAAGCTACAATTCTAGTTATTCCTCTGTGAGAAATATATGTTATTGGAAAAATAATCGCTGTTAAAAAAATTATTGACCAAATTCCACTAAATCCCGCTTGAATTGGTAAAAACAGAATTCCTGCTCCCACGGCTGTGCCAAAGCATGTTATAATCCAACCTCTATCGATATTATTCACTCCTCTCCCCTTTTTTCTGTACTTTACCTTCATCTAGAGCCTATTATATCACATTAATAGAAAGCATTATATCAAAATCTTGCTTTAAAAATTCTTGATAACTGTGAATAATCTTTTAGTATCTCTATTCCTTTAAAGTTATTATCTATAAATATTTTTTTTATTTGATTTACCTTATTTGGATTTAATTCCAAAAATATATGCCCACTATTGTTTAAAAATTTTTTGGCATTTTTGCCAATCTCACTATAAAAAAACAAACCCTCATCTTTTGCTGTTAAAGCAAGTTTTGGCTCATACATTAAGTCTTCTTCTAAAAACATATATTCTTCTTCTGTGACATAAGGAGGATTAGAAACAATAATATCAAACTTTCTTTGCTTTAAATTTGTAAAAATATCACTTTCAATAAAGACTATATTTTCTAAACCATTAATTTTTGCATTTTCTTTTGCGATTTCTAAAACATATTTACTAATATCTGTTGCTATAATAGATTTAAATGTTCCCATTTTTGCAAGACTTATAGCTATACAACCAGATCCTGTACATAAATCTAAAATTTCCAAGCTTTTTTGTTTTGTTGTAGCTAAATCTAATACAGTCTCTACTAAAAGTTCTGTTTCTGGCCTTGGTATTAAAACATTTTTATTAACTCTAAGCTCAAACCCCATAAAACCGACATATCCTGTTATATAAGCTACAGGCTCTCTTTTAGAACGCCTTAAAATATACTTCTCAAACTGACAAAGTTGGTCAGAAGATAAAATTTGATTGTATACAAATGGTAGCTTAGATCGTTTTATTTGTAGGATAAAGCTTAAAAGAACTTCTGAATCAGATTTATATTCTGGAAGCCCTTTTAAGTTTAAAAATTTTTTAGCTGTTTGTAAAACTGAGAATATGTCTTTTTTTTGAAACATTAAATATCGTTAACCTTTAACTTTGTATCAATGCCTGCCTCTATCAATTTATTTATAAGTTCTGATAAATCTCCATCCATAACTTCCATAATATTGTAAACACTATAACCTATTCTATGATCTGTTATTCTATTTTGAGGGAAATTATATGTTCTTATTTTTTCAGACCTATCTCCAGATCCTACCTGCTGTTTTCTTTCGCTTGAAAGTTGCTTTTCTTGTTCCAGCACTTTCTGTTCATATAATTTGGCTCTTAAAACTTTAAAAGCTTTAGCTCTATTTTTTATTTGGCTTCTTTCATCTTGACAAGCAACTACTAGACCAGTAGGTAAATGTGTAATTCTTATGGCAGAATCTGTTTTATTTACATGTTGTCCTCCTGCTCCTGAAGCTCTGTATGTATCTATTCTTAAATCTTCCATCTTTATTTCAACGTCAATCTCTTGTGCTTGTGGCAAAACTGCAACAGTAACTGCAGAAGTATGTACTCTTCCAGACGCTTCTGTTGCAGGTACTCTTTGCACCCTATGAGCCCCTCTTTCAAATTTTAAATAATGCCACACATTAATACCACTCAACTCAAATACAATTTCCTTAAAACCACCCAACCCAGTTGAGTTTGAATCTAAAACTTCATATCGCCAACCATTCCTATCAGCAAATCTTGTATACATTCTATACAAATCTCCTACAAACAAAGCAGCTTCGTCTCCGCCTGTGCCAGCACGTATTTCTACAATGATATCCTTACCGTCATTAGGATCTGGAGGAATGAGCAAAACTTTTATCTCCGTTTCTATTTTCTCTTTTTGTTCAACAAGATCGTTATATTCTGCTATTGCCATTTCTTTTATTTCTATATCTTCTGATTTTTTTAGTTCTTCGGTACCTTCTATATCAATTAAAAGCTTTGAATATTGTATATATTTTTCTGCTAATGGTTGTAAATAAGCATGTTGTTTGCTAAGTTCTTTATATTTTTCTTTATCGGAAACAACAGAAGAATTACTAAGATTCTTTTCAATTTCTTCAAATTGTTTCTTAAACAACTTTAATTTTTCTAAAAGCATTCAAAACCCCTAGTTTCTTTAAGCCGAAATTTATTAAAAATCCTATCCATAAACATAACCGTTTATAAAAAAATATGGAAGAATCCTAATAACATAGAAATTCTTCCATAATATATTCTATTTAGCTACTTTACTTTTGATTCTTTTTCTTTCTTTGTTACAGTTTTTGCTTTTTTGGGAGAAGTTGTAAGGACTTTACCTGTTGTTTTTCTTGCTGAAGCTACCTTTTTAATTTTCTTTACCACAACAGTTTTCCCTTCTGTTTTTGCAAAACGTTTTTGGAACTTCTCAACACGACCAGCAGTATCTATAAGTTTTTGTTTACCTGTAAAAAATGGATGGCAATTAGAACAAATTTCTAATTTTATAACTGGTTTTGTTGAACGAGTCTTAAATGTATAACCACACGCACAAGAAACTGTGCAATCCTCATATTTTGGATGTATTGCCTCTTTCATTTTATAACGTCTCCTTTATGGCTTTTATATTTGGTTAATTTAGTGTAATACGTATGATGCATTATGCAAAATTTTTAGTTTTTAGTCAAATACCTCCATTGACTTTGAATAACCGTTTTATATATAATTCTAATCAGAGTGAATTCTAAAGAATTCACATTTTTTGTTTACTTATTAAAACCATGTATTAGCAATAAATAGCATCTATAAAAGGAGTAGTTCTAGTGGCTAAAACAGGAATAATATGTACAATGGGGCCTGCTATACGTTCTATCGAAACACTAAAAGCACTAACAGAAAATGGGATGACTATAATAAGACTTAACTTTTCCCATGGAAGTCTTCAAGAACATGAAAGTGATATTGAGCTTGTTAGGGCTGTAAACAAAAATTATGGCAAAAACATTAAAATTCTTGCAGATCTTGAAGGGCATAGAATTAGAGTAGGTAAAATTGAAAATGGACAAGTAGAATTAAAAAAAGAACAAAAAATAACTTTAACAAGAAAAGATATATTAGGAAACAACAAAATAATTCATATAGACTATCCTAACTCTTTTAAAGCTATTAAAGAGGGTCTTACAATTTTTATTGAAGATGGTAATCTAACTCTAAAAGTCTTATCTTCAACAGAAAACGAAGTAGTCACCCAAGTACAAATGGATTATTTATTAAAAACATCTAAAGGTGTTAACATACCTTATGCAGAGCTTGAATTTGAACTATTAGAAGAAAAAGATAAAAAAGGATTTATGTTTGCTTTAGAAAAAAATTTAGATTTTGTAGCAAACTCTTTTGTTAGAGATGCACAAGATATGCAACCTTTAGTAGATATATTAAAGGAACAAAACAATACAAAATGCAAACTTGTAGCAAAAATTGAAGATATGTCTGGAATAGAAAATATTGAGCAAATTATGACTAAGACCAGTGGCATAATGGTTGCAAGAGGAGATATGGGGGTATCTATACCTATATACAAAGTCCCTATAATGCAAAAACGTATAATTAGAAAATGTAAAGAACATAATAATTTTGTAATAACTGCAACTCAAATGCTTGACAGCATGATAAAAAATCCTGTCCCAACACGAGCAGAAGTTTGTGATATTGCAAATGCAGTTATAGATGGAACAGATTATACAATGCTTTCAGGAGAAACCTCCGTTGGGAAATTTCCGCAAAAAGCTGTTGAAATGATGTACAATGTTATAAAATTTACCGAAGAAAATTTAGGCACATTACAACAATAAAAGTAGTATGGTTTTAATCATTTTATTATTGAGATATATTAAATCAAAGTATTTATAATATATAAATTGAAATGAAACTATTTGCTTTTAGAACATTTTATAAAGTTTTAAAATGAAAAAATTAGGAATCCCTGCTGTTATACTTATTAGTTTCTTACTAATATTTATCCAAACAGCAGGTTCTTTTTACTGTAAAAGCTTTTCAGGGTTTTCTTATGCTGCTCTTATTATCATAGATGCATTTTTACTATTAACAATATTAGTTAATAAAAATGAATTTGCTGGGTTGAAAAAAGCTCAACTAGTATCTATTATCTTAAATATAATTGTTTTAATAATTTTGTCATTTACACTAATCTTTAAATCTTTAGTGGTCATAAAAACAACTAGTGCTGTAAATACAAACGTTATAATACTTATTACTTTGTTTACTAGTATAATCCTTTTAATTTGTTCTTTTAGTAATAAAAAATTTATATATACAAGCATACTTTCAATACCCATAATAGCAGGTTTTAGTTTATTTGAAAATTATCATTTAACAGATTGTGTTCTTAGTATATTTTTTTGCATCATAATTTTTATTCGTTCTATTATACTTATAAAAAATTCTATTTTAGACAGACAATAACTTTCGGAGGAAAGATGGAAATAATTTATTCGCTTATAGCAGCTAGCTCTGCAATGTTAGGATCTCTTATACTTATTATGTTTCATAAATGGTCTGAGAAAAATTCTCTACTTATAATAAACTTTGCTGCTGGCGTTATGCTTACCCTTGCATTTTGTCATTTGATACCTGAAGGCATAGAACTAAACTCAAAAACTATGATATACACTCTGATAGGTTTTTCTATCATGTTTTTTTTACAATTTGTAGTTTTGTTTCACCCTTGCCATGATCACGAATGTTTAAACACTAAACATACACATATTGCGTCAATAACAGGTCTTTCATTACATTCTATGCTAGATGGTCTTATGATTGCAGTAGGATTTGAAGCAAGTTCTAGTCTTGGAATTTTAACAACGTTAGCAATTCTTTTGCACAAAGTTCCAGATGGCATAACAATTTCAGGAATTTTATTACATGGGGGAGCATCTAAAAAGAAAGTTTTTAATATTTCACTTGTTAATGCTTGTTTTACTCCAATAGGAACAATTCTTGGTATGTTTTTATTAAAAAATATTTCTACATCTGCACTTGGCGCCTTGCTTGGCATAACAGCAGGTTCTTTCATATTTTTATCTGCGTCGGACTTAATCCCGGAAACTCATAAATGTAAAAATAGAATAACAGCCCTCATGTTATTTGCAGGAATAATACTTATTTTAGCAGTAGAACATTTTATGCATTAAATCATTACGGCTTGGCTCTCCAAAATACCTAACTTTTGTTCTCTATCAAAAACATACAAACAAATTTTTTGATAAAATCTGAATCGTTTTTGGCTCTGTTAATTTCCCTTTTGCTTCTTCTTCTGTTTCATCTGGCCAATCCAATGTCCTTCTTAATGATTTCATTGAATGTTCTTCTAATTCTGTTACCATTTTAAATAATGTAAATAACTCTAGCATCTACGGCGCTTACTCACTGTTATCTTTAAATTCAGCTCTTGAAACTTTCAATGATATAAACATTGCCTCCACTTTTTCTTTCTCTAATAACTCTGTTCAAATCAACAGCTTTACTGCTATTTCCGAACTTTGCGCATCTAATCTACGCCTTAATCTTAACAACAGTCCCGATGCCACTGCTGCTAATACTTCCTTCTACTTAGATAACAACAAGGTAATCTTTAATAGTTCTTGCTCTGTATCTGATTATATCTACGCTGCTCGCCTAATCCTAGATTCAGAAGGTGAAAATAGTAGTAAGCAGTATAAGGCTGATACTATTTCCATCTCAAGTAATTCTGTCTTAATTAATACTACTAAACTCACATCCTCTCCCAATCGCATATACGTCGCTCGGTTAGAACCTTGGACGCAAACCTCAGTAAAAAATCTCTATTTAACTAATAATAAAGTCTCTTTCTCTTCTTCCAATGCCAGGCTAGACAATATCAGTGTTTATGTCTTAAGTATCAATGGTGCTGATAGACTAAATGTCAGTGGCTCATATGTCAGAGATAATAATACCATTGAAGTTCTTAGTGCTACAAATATATCTCTTAATTCTATCTCAGGCTTTGACTCTTTTTCTTTCACCCTTCCTGACAATATCTACAATAATGATACTATCTTAACATTAAACAATCAAACTCAAGATATTACTATTGATGCTGCTAATAAACTCCATATCTTTAATTATGAGGGCCATTCCTCCTCTACTTTAACTGTCAGACTCATTGACTCTTATGGTAACGGCAAACTTGCCGTTACCAATACCAACGGCTCTTATCTCTTCACCAATACTCGTAGTGAACTTAAAGTAATAGCTAATAGGCTTATCTTTACCTTTGACCCTACTATTGTTGATTCTTCACCTGTTAGCGTTACCCTTGACCCTCAGACCATTACCATCTCCCAAGCTGGTTCTGCTAATGTTGCGTTCGTTGCTCAAGGCCTTGATCTCATCATGGACGAAGGTCTCTTCTCTGCTAGAAGCTCTGCTTCTTTTAATGATAACTACCCTCTCTTCTCTTCCAAAGGCCTTTCCCCCTTTGCTGCTTTCTCTGCAGGTAAAAATACTTA
>NZ_JAITJM010000018.1:0-36449 GCF_031278955.1 Candidatus Endomicrobiellum cubanum
TATTTATTCCTTAACATAATAATATCACTAAAACATTCGGCCTAATTCTCTTCCTTGTCCCTTTTTCTTCCTTTAATTATTTATATATGATTTTATTATTTTTATTGCTAGCTTTACAAATATATGTAGGGGTAGAGTACGCACATACAGGACACCAGCACTAACACCATCAACAAACTCACCCAATTGTGTCAATTCTGCACACTACTACTCATAGTGCCACTCTCCTGACTTTAGCATTAGGGTTAGCCCGAAAGAAAAAGCAATAATATAAATGTATTTAATACATATTCTCTACTATAAAAGAGTTTATCTTTTCTTTATATCTTAACATAAATAATACTCTAAACATCTTTTTACTATATTATTTTACATAATATACACTAATTATGTAAAATAATATATACTTGTTTAGAGGACAACTTCATATTTAGAAAAAACAAAAATTAGATGTTTTTATATAAAAACATCTGTTTGGGTTCCCCAAACCTCCTTTTTTATGATTGATTCCCCCTTTTTTTCCTTAAAACGGTCAAGTCAGGAGACTATTAAAATTCATTAATATGTATACATATCCATAAAAATTTGACTATAAAGGTTTCTTTTCTGGTATTCCAACTTTTCTAGGAAATTGTGACGGCGTATCTTTATATTTTTTAAATATTAAAACGCAATAATCAAGGTCTTGATTAGGCAAATTGTAGGATATAGTTTTTTCTAATTTTGCTCCAAGATGTTTAAGAGCATTATCTAAAGAGGGTAAACCTTCTTTTAGGTTTAAAATTGAATCTTTTGTTTTGTGAACTATAAAATAACCACCAATTTTTAATAATGGGATTGAAATTTCTAAGTTAGGAGAAAACTTGCTTACAGCTCTAGATAAAATGAAGTCGTACTTATTTCTGTATTTTAGATTTTGTCCTATTTCTTCTGCTCGAGTATTTAGTATTTCTATATTAGAATTCAGCTTGTTGTTTACGCTTTCAAGGAATTTACATTTTTTTGTTATGGATTCAACTAATGTAATTTGAATGTTAGGCAACACAATTTTTACAGGTATTCCTGGCATGCCTGAGCCAGTTCCCAAGTCTGCTACCTTTGCACTTTTAAAATTTTCTAATTCACTCATTGCTTTTGCGCTATATAGGCAATCGCAAAAGTGTCTGTATAATATGTCTTGTTCTGTTTTAAAAGATATAAGATTAAATTTTTGATTCCATTCTATAAGTTCGTTAAAGTATATCTCAAATCCCTTTATCATTTCTTCTGATAAAAAAGAGATTATGTTTATTTTAGCGTAGTCCTGGAATTGTTTAAATATTAAAATATCTCGCATATAGTAAATTATTTTTTAAAATCATATTTAATTTTTAGAGAAATTTGTGTTAAAGCAAGAGAACACATCACAATATTTGTTACGTAAATAGCAGGTTCTTTTAAAAAAATGCCATAAATTACCCACAAAATGTTACTTATTGTACATATAATAAATGTTTGAATAGAGACATCTTTAGCAGATTTGTTTTTCCAAGTTTTGTAAACCTGTGGAACAAAAATTATCATGGAAAAGAAACCTGCTGTAAATCCTAATATATCTAAAAGAAGCATTTTTCTTGCTCTTGCTTATTTAAAGCTTGATATGTTTTTCTTATTAAAACAGATTTTATTGCTTTTTGAGGACAGTAAGATATGCATCTCATACATATCTGGCAATTTTGAGCTTTAAAAGTAGGATAAGTTCCGTTGAAATCAATGTTTTTTGCTGGGCAGATTTTAGCACAAAGACCGCATTTAATGCACTTCTTTTTTTGAATTTTAAACTTAACGATTTTTTGGAATAATTTGCCTTTCCATCTATCGGTTATAAAATTTGTAATAACAAAACATAACTTAAAAAAGAAGTTTGTTTTTACAGGTTTTATATCGGTGTCAGTTAAACTTTTTGCGAAAGTTTGCAGTTGTTTATAGGCTTTTTCTCTCTTTTCAATGTTTTTACTTTCTTTTTGGACTGCTATAAAATTATTAGGCATCAAAAAGCTGCTAGCCCCAATTAATTTATATCCTTTATTTTTTAGAACGTGGCCAAAATTGCTCGCTGCATTTAAAGAAGAGTCTCCCATAGTGGTAAATATAAAAACTTTTGTAGCATTTTCTGTATTGGGCAAAGTATTTATAAAATTTTTAACAATAGGGAATGTGTTCCAAAATGCAATTGGAAAACCTATCCCTATTATATGAGACAAATTTATAGAAGCAGCCTCACTTTCTGCTATATCAGACACACTTACTTTGTAGTTTTTACTTTCAAGAATTTGTGCGATTTTTGATGCAGCAAGAAAAGTATTCCCTGTGCCTGTAAAAAAGTATATATCAACTATTGTATTGTCCACTTATTTTTTGCTTTCTCCTTTTTTTGTTTTTCTAAATGTATTGTGATTATAGCTATGTCAGAAGGCTTAATTGCATGTACTCTTGATGCTTGTCCTATTGTTTGAGGACGTACTTGTATAAGTCTTTGTTTTGTTTCTGCAGATAAAGAATTTATTTTACTATAATCAAAATCAGAAGGAATTTTTTTATCTTCATTTTTTTTCACTTTGTTTGCCAATTTGTCTTGTATTTCAATGTATCCCTCATATTTTTTATGAATATACACTTCTTCTTTTGCCTTTTCCAATGACCATGGTGATAAATCTTGATCAGTTGGAAGGTTATCAATGGTGTTGTTATATATATCATTTAAAGTATTTCTGTAGAGTTCAAATTTTTTATAGGCTTTATCAGAAATAAGTCCTAAAGAGCGTCCTATGTCCATAAGTCTTAAGTCTGCATTGTCGTTTCTAATGGAGAGTCTATACTCTGCTCTAGAAGTAAACATTCTGTAAGGTTCATCCATGCCCCTTGTTGTAATATCGTCTATTAATATTCCTATGTAAGATTCGTTTCTTTTTAGGATAAGCGGCTCTTTACCCAAAACTTTTAAGGCAGCGTTTACTCCAGCTACAAAACCCTGAGATGCAGCTTCCTCATATCCAGTCGTGCCATTAACTTGTCCTCCCAAAAAAAGATTTTGACAAGTTTTTGTTTCTAGAGATTTTGTTATTTGTAATGGGCTTGAATAATCGTACTCTATAGCATATCCATAACGTATGACTTTTGCATTTTCAAGGCCAGCTATAGAGTTGATCATTTGTTGTTGTAAATCAAATGGAAGTCCAGTGTATAAGCCATTTAAATATACTTCATTTGTATTGTATCCTTCTGGTTCTACGAAAATATGATGACTTGTCTTTTCTGGGTAACGCTCAATTTTTTCTTCTATAGCAGGGCAGTATCTTGGACTTTTGCTGTTTACTTGCCCTATATCAATTGAAGAAAGATTCAAGTTATCTCCTACAATTTTGTGTGTTCTTGGATTTGTATATGTAAGCCAGCAAGAAAGTTGTTTTAAATTTTTTCTCCAAGATTCTATTTCTGTAAAATGTGAAAAAGGTTTTGGTTTTTCATCTCCAGGCTGTTCTGTCATTTTTGAATAATCTATTGACAAAGTATTAATTCTTGGCGTTGTTGTTGTTTTAAACCTTCCAAGCTCTAATCCAGCATCGTCAATTAATGATTTTGAAAGATGTGAAGAAGGTCTTTCATTAAATCTTCCTCCTTCAAAATGCATTTTTCCAAGATGAATTGTGCCTTTTAAGAAGGTTCCAGTTGTTACTACAACAGCCTCTGCTTCTATCTCTTCTCCAGTAAGTATTTTAACTCCACAAACTTTTCCATTTTTAACTATTATAGAAATTGCTTCAGATTGTAATATTTCTAAATTTGTTTGATTCTGTAAAGACTTTGACATTAAAACAGAATAAAGTTCCTTATCACATTGCGCTCTTGGAGACCAAACAGCTGGTCCTCTTGAACTGTTTAGAATTTTGAATTGAAGGCCAGCATGGTCAGTTATCCAACCCATTTCACCTCCCATAGCGTCAATTTCTCTAACCATTTGTCCTTTAGCTATCCCTCCTATAGCAGGATTACAAGGCATTCTTGCTATGGAATCAACATTTAATGTAATAATGAGTGTTTTTAAGCCCATTCTTGCAGAAGCTAAGGCAGCTTCACAACCAGCATGTCCTGCACCTATGACTACAACCTGAAATCTTCTTTCCATAATATTCCTCTGGTTTATATTAAAAGGGTTTCTCTGAAAATCCTAATGCGTATAATTATTGTAAATTTTTTGTCAAAGCAAGGCAAAAACGTAAGGCTTGTTAGAGAGCTACTAATAATGGAAGAATTTTATCTTTTTATATAGAAAAAAGCAAATTGTTTAAGTTATAAATTTAATGATTTTTCAATAGTTTTTTATTGACAAATATATTCAAAAAACATAGAACCTGACTTTTACTGTTTTAAAAAAAGGGAAGAATAAACTCACAAAAATAGAAAAAAGTGGTTGCCAAAGGGCTTGGTATGCTAAAATAAATGTCATGAAAAGATACATATGCAAAGAAAAAATAGATAAAATAAAGAACAAGAGTAAAAATAATTTGTAAAGATGGAAGAGTTCGCATAGGGGTAGAACACCTAGTAGTAGTGCATAATGAAGAAGAATTGAAGATGTTTTTAGAAAGGCTCAGGTACAAAAATCAGCTTGAATTTGGGTTTATGAAAGATGAAGAGGAAAAGCCAAGAGGGATAATACATAAGAAGTCATATTCAAAGTACGAACTCGCCTGAAATTTTACCTGTTTATTTTTGTATAATCTTTTCATTATCTATTCTATACGAGGAAATAAAAATGGCTGATAGTAAATATCTTATTTTTATAGACGAAAGCGGAGACCATATTTTAGATTTTACAAATCAGCAATACTCCGTGTTTGTTTTGGCCTGCTGTATTATTAAGAAAGGGGAATATCTGCATAATCTTTTGCCTAAATTTACTGATATAAAATTAAAATATTTTCATAATGACGGAATCATATTTCACGAGAGGGAAATTCACAAGAAAATTAACGAATTTTCACTATTAAAAAATAGAGATATTTTTAATAATTTTATGACGGATTTAAATAATTTAATAATCGGCATAGATTACACCCTTGTTGCAACAGTTATAAATAAACCTGCTATAAAAATTAAAGCCGAAAGACTGCCTCACGCATATCATTTTGCGAACAAACTATGTATTGAAAGAATACAAGAATTTCTTAAAGAAAACAACGCTTCAAATGATATGACGACTTTGCTGTTTGAAAAGAGAGGAGAGCAGGAAGACAAAGAGTTGAAAGTAAATTTCTATGACCTGATGAGAGAAATGAACTGGAATAATTTAAATATAGAAATTGCTCCAAAAGCAACAAATTCTTTGGGTTTGCAATTTGTTGACTTAATGGCAAGACCGATAGGCAGATACGCTATAAACCCTAATCAGCCAAACAGGGCTTTTGAGATATTGAAAAACAAGTTTAGAAAGCAGGATGGGAAATTTGAAGACTGCGGATTGAAAATTTACCCGTAGAAAGCGAAAAGCCCCCGGATTAACCAGAGGCTATAACGCCGAACGAGAAAGTCCCATTCCATTTTTATAATTTTAACTATAAACAAGTAGAAACGCGGGACACCCCACCAACTCTTACTTGCAAGCATATTCTAATCTAAATTTTTTAAGTTGTCAATGTATAAATTGTAAAATTTAGTGATTTTTTCAATAGTTTTTTATTGACAAATATATTCAAAAAACATAAAATTAGTGGTCTTATTTTTAAAATTTTATAAAGTCAAATTGGTCTTGCCTAAAACCCTGATTCGTATAATTTATTGTAGATTTTTTTCAAAGCAAGGTAAAAAATGTAATGGTTTTTAGAGAGCCTAAATGTTACTAAGGAATTCAAATGGAAATTTTTGTATATATTGTTGTTTTTGTTTTTTCAGTTATAATTCATGAGGTTTCACACGGATATGTAGCTCATTTGAGAGGTGATGATACCGCAAAAGATCTTGGACGCATAACACTTAACCCCTTTGTTCATTTAGAACTTTTTGGAAGTATAGTTCTCCCAGCCATGTTTTTATTTATAAAAGCTCCAATACTTTTTGGATGGGCTAAACCTGTTCCTGTAAATTATTCTAATTTAAAGAATCCAAAGTTAGATGGAGCTATTGTATCTTTTGCAGGACCTGCATCCAATATATTGCTTGCTATGTGTTCCGGTATTGGAATACGCGTGATTAGTCAATTCCCAGATTTTTCTAATGGGTTTGGCGGATCAATAGAAAATTTTTTGTATGTAATGCTTAATATAAACCTTGTTCTTGCTGTTATAAACTTGATACCAATTCCTCCATTAGATGGTTCGAAAGTTGTTGCTTATTTTTTACCTAAAAAAATTTCTAAGAGTTATTTAAGTTTAAATCCCTTTGTATGTTTAATAATTTTATTTATAGTATTATCTTCAGGTTTAGCGTGGAGTATTTTATATCCTATAATTCATTTTTTTGTGACAAATTTAAGTGGTATTATTTTTTAATGTAAATGTAAAAGAGAGCTTTTATGAATGCAAAAGAAAGAGTATTGTCCGGTATGCGTCCCACAGGAAGACTTCACTTAGGTCATTATTTTGGAGTTTTAAAAAACTGGGTCAAGATGCAAGAAAGTTTTGAATGTTTTTATATGTCTTCTGATTTGCATGCTTTAACTACAGACTATGAAGATACATCTAAAATAGATGAGAGTACATATGAAATGGTTGCTGACTGGATTACAGCAGGAATAAATCCAAATCAAGCAGTTATTTTTAAGCAATCTAAAGTTTTACAACACAGTGAGCTATTTTTAATTCTTTCTATGATAACACCTTTGGGTTGGCTTGAAAGATGCCCAACATATAAAGAACAAATAAAAGAAATAAAAAATAAAGATCTTAATAATTATGGTTTTTTAGGATACCCAGTTTTAATGGCAGCAGATATTTTGCTTTATAAAGCAAGTTTAGTCCCTGTAGGAGAAGATCAGCTTGCACATTTAGAGCTTACTAGAGAAATAGCTAGAAGATTTAATAATTTTTATGGTAACGTTTTGATTGAACCAAAAGAATGCTTAACAAATACCTCTAGACTTGTAGGCTTAGATGGAAGAAAAATGTCAAAATCTTATGGCAACACAATTTTACTTGGAGAAGAAGATGATGTTTTGAAAGAAAAAGTTAGAGCCATGTTTACAGATCCATTAAAAATAAAAAAAGATGATATTGGGCATCCTGAAGGATGTGTTGTATTTTCTTTTCATAAGATGTTTAATAGAGATTACATAAAAAGACAAAATGAGTGTAAGGCAGGTTCGGTTGGCTGTGTGTTATGTAAAAAAGAGTTAATGGAAATACTTTCGGAGTTTATGAGACCTTTTACAGTAAAAAGAAAAGAAGTAATTGCAGATAAAGATTATTTACAAAAGATAATTGATGAGGGAAATCAAAAAGCAAGAGAAGTTGCTCAAAAAACTATGATTGAATTAAGAGCTGTTTTAAAATTCTAATGGGGTCTCTTAAATGGTTTACGATATACACCTAGACATGTTTGAAGGTCCATTAGATCTTCTTTTACACCTTATAAAGAAGAATGATCTTGAGGTTAGTCAGGTAAGAATAGCTGATATTACTGCCGAATATCTTTCATATATAGGTTTAATACAAAATTTGAATATTGAAATAGCTGGCGAATTTCTTGTAATGGCATCTACTCTTATGCAGATAAAAGCTAAATCTTTGTTGCCTTCAAGTAGTGATTTACAAGATGAAGAAGGTGATATGCTCGACCAGCTCAAGAACAGGTTATTAGAATATCAAAAATATAAAGAAATTGGTAAGCTTTTGTCTTATAAAGTTTTAGAGAGTACTCAGGTTTATTATAGACCAGCTCAAGTAATAAGTAAACATGACTTTATTTTAGATGTTACAATTTTTGATTTAGTGAGATGGTTTCGCAAGACTTTAATTACCTTACCTGAAGACATAAAAGAAATTATGTATCAAGAGATCCCTATAGAAGTTAAAATTAGAGAAATTCTTGATATCTTAGAAGATAAAGAATATGTTTCTTTTACAGAAATACTAAAAAATCAAAATTCAAAACCTGCATTAATAGTGTGTTTTATGGCAGTTTTAGAACTAGTAAAAAATAAACAAATTATAGCTAGGCAGTCTGAACTTTTTACAGAAATACGAATTTATAAAGTTAATAATGAAGTTGAAGCTAATCTAAAAGATGTTGAAAATGTTTTGGCCTTAGTGGAAGGAATAAGTTCGCAGAAAGGTGATATTGATATGGGCAGTTCTGATTATGCTAGTGTTCCTGTTACAGATGAGATTAGTAAAATCGATAATATACAAGGGGAAGAGGATGGAAATATCTGAGATCAAAAAAATTTTAGAGGTATTGCTTTTTGTTTCAGAAAAGCCTTTAAATTTTAAAGATTTTAAAGATATATTAAAAACTGATTGTCCGGATGCTTCTAGTATAAAAGATATTTTAAGCCAATTGCAGGACGAATATATAAAGTTAAACAAACCTTATAATATTAAGTTTGTTGCAGATGGTTGGACATTTGTAACAAAACCAGAATACTCTAGTTGGATTAAAAAACTATTAAAAGAAAAGGCTGTTTTAAAATTATCTCCTGCTGCTTTAGAGACACTCGCTATGATTGCATACAAACAACCTATAACAAGAGCTGAAATTGACGAAATAAGAGGTGTTGAATCTTCTGGGGTTATAGATACTCTTTTGGAAAGAAGACTTATAAAAATAGTTGGTAGGAAAGAAACCTTAGGAAAACCTTTGCTTTATGGAACAACACAAGATTTTTTAAAACATTTTGGATTGGCTCATTTGAGTGAATTGCCTCTTATTGAAAATATTTTTAAAGATGATTGTCAAACAAACAACGCATCAGATTCAGAATTATTATTTGATGTTGTTGAGCCAACAGCTGCTGAGACGGCAGATAAAAACATTTAGATTTTAGTATATAGTAAACCGATTCTATTCTAATGGTATGTTACAAAAAGTTGACTAATATTATTTTTATATTTACAATAGTATTTGCATATTGACACATGAATGACATAATTTGAGTAAAAATTTAAGCAAAAGGAAATGACAGTGCTTGATAATCAATCTCAAAAAGTCTCAAATGTTAAATTTATTATTAATGGACAATATGTAAGTGTAAAAAAAATTGGAGTTGGTGGTTTTGGTATTGTATGGCAGATGTATGATTTTAGTTTAAAAAACTACACTGCTTGCAAAGAGCTTCTAAGTCAATTTTCTGAATTGAAATTTGTAGAAATGTTTTATAAAGAGGCGTTGATTGCCAAAAATATTGTACATGCAAATATTGTAAGAGTGCAAAATTTTTGGAAAGGCAATAACGGCTCTTTTTATATTTTAATGGACCATGTTAATGGCACAGATCTTGAAAATCTTATAAAAAGATGTAATGAATATCAAATAAAAATTCCATGGGAATTTTCTATTGTTATTTGTATGAGTATACTTAGAGCAATAGATTATATAAACCGCGTTGCTATGGATCCTATTACACATAGTCCGTATGGTATAGTTTATCGTGATATTTCTCCTGGGAATGTTCTCCTTTCTTTTGAAGGCAATATTAAGTTGAGTGATTTTGGTATTGCAAAAACTGCAGATGATTTAAATACTACTTTAAAAGAATCAATTTTAACCGGAAAGTATTCTTATATGTCTCCAGAGCAAATAAAAGGAGCTAAAGATATAGACCATAGCTCTGATATATTTTCTACAGCTGTTGTTTTATATGAAATGCTTACAGGTAAACAACTTTTTTCTGGTGATGTTTCTAATATAAAATTTTGTATTTTAAATCAGGGATTTAACAAAACTTTTTTAAATGGATTAGATTTGCCCGATGAAATTGGAGAAATTCTTTCCAAAGCTCTTCAGATAGATAGAAATTTGCGGTATGAAAGGGCTATTGAAATGTATAGAGACTTAAGACGAGTTTTAAAAGGTGTAGATGAAGAGGATATTATTTCAGATTTTTCATCTTTTATTTTAAAGATAATGGAGAAAGAATTTAATGAATCTGTTGCTATTTCAAACATTGTTAAAACAATTAATATAGATACACTAAATAGCGATACATCTGTTGCTAAGATTAATACTATAGACTTTATTGCAGGTCAAACTAAAGAACAAATTATAATGCCAACTGTTAAACAAGTTGGTAGTGAAAATGACCAGACAAAACCACAGCCACAATTTGAATCGAAAGGAAAAACTATTTTTGAAGAAGTCGATGATTGGTTTAAGAAAAAAATAGGAAATTTAAAAAATATTTTAGTAAAAATCGCAATGGTTTTTTTTATATTAGTTTTTGTTTCTTTAGTTTGTGACATTTTTTTACAAGTTACACCGGTCGGCGAATATATTTATGCAAGAATTAATCCTGCAGATGTTATAATCACTACGATTCCTCAAGATTCAGTTGTTTCGTTAAAAACCAAAGAAGGAGATGTGATTATTGAAAACGAAGCTTTACGGAAACCTATTACCTTAAGAAACATTCATCCAGGTTCATATGTTGTTACCGCTGTCAAGCCAGGTTTTAATCCGATACAACGTATTATTACAATAGATAAAAATTCTAAGAAGGATCAAGCAAAAATAGAACTTATATTTGATGTTGATTTGAATGTTACATCTTATCCAAGCAATGCAATTATTTATGTGGATGGGAATAAAGTTGGAGTTTCTCCATATAAAGTACAACTTTCTGCTGGCCAAACACACACTTTAAGACTTTCACTACCTGGTTTTGATAATCTTGGTTCTGATGCAAAAGAATTTAAAGAAGGTCAGTGTAATATAGATTTTACTAAGTCTAGTCAAGAAGAAATTTTTGCAGGAGTAGATAAAAATTTTTGGAATGTATCAATACAAAGTCAAGGTAATGACCAAGTGTTTAGTATAGCAGCTTATTTGTATAAAACAATTAATTTTAATACAAATCCAACAAATATGACTTTGCAAGTATATGGCGAACCAAAACCTGCAGGTATTACGCCGATTGATTTAAGATTGAAAGAGGGTAACTATAAAATTAAAATTCTTGATCCTGATGGTAAATATTCTGAAGTAGTAGAAGAGATACAAGTATCTTCTGTTACCCAACAACAACAACTTATTGATATGCGTAAATTAGTTACATTTAGGGTAAAACCTAAAGGTTCATCTAAGTTTTTTAAAGCAAAATTAAAAATAGAACGTAAGAATATTAATGAAAATAATATTGCTGTACAATCAGACAATATTATTTTACAAGGTAATCAAAAAAATGAAGATGCAGTATCACAAAGTAGTTTTTCTAGTCACGAAATTAATATGTCCAGTAATATTGTATTAAATAGAGAAAGTGCTAACCAACAAGAGAATTTTAATACTCAATCATCTAATAAAAGTCCCGAAGTACCCATAGATTTACATACAGGAGCAAAAGAAGATGAACCTTTAAATAATGAAAAGGAGACTATTACTTCAAATGATAATGGATATTCAGAAGCTATGAGTTCTTCTACTTTAAGTACGAGAAGTCAGGTAAATCTAGAAATGGCAGATGATAGCGGACTAGAATCATCAAATATACAAGATATAAGTGCTGATAAGCCGTTATCTATGTCTCTTCCTATTGGTGTATACAAGTTTACTTTTTGGGGAGAGGGTTTTGAGTCTCTTGTTAGAGATAATGTAGATATTGAGAAGACAAATTCTATAAATGTTGAATTGGCTCCTGCAAAAATTCCTTTAAATTTGGAAGTTTCATATATTAATGAAGATGGCAATAGATTACCTGTTTATGGTGCTGCTATTTGGATTGATGATATAATGTTAGGTAAAACTAGTAAGGAGGGAATCTGGAAATATAAATTTGCAAAAAAAAATATAAAAGGAAAGATTGTTGCTAAAGGATTTATGACACAGACCTTTAGCGTTTCTTTAACAATTAATAACAATATTAAGAAATTAACTTTAATTTCAAAGAAGAATTCTTTGCCTATTATTGAGAATATCGATGTTATAGATAATATAGAAGCAGTAGGTGTACAGTCAGCAGTTGATAATAGAGTAAGTAAAACGACAACTACAAAAGATGGGCAAGAAGTAGTAATTTGTTCAAATTGTGGGTATGCTAATATAATTCCAAAGGGGAAGAAACTAAAATTTTGTTCAAATTGTGGTAAGCCTCTTACATATTAATAAATAATAGTTTTATTCTTATTTATACTGCAAGGAGAAATTTATGCCCTTGTTATTGCTGAAGAAAAAAGAAGAAATTTTGGGTGAATATGTTTTAAAAAGGAAAGATAAGGTTTTTATTGGAAGTAAAAAAACAAATGATATTGTTATTAATGATCCATTAGTTTCAGATAGTCATTGCACTTTACTGTTAAAAAATAACAAGTATTATATTAAAGATCACAACACAATATCAGGTGTTAAAATTAATGGCAAAACTGTTTTAGAGCAGGAGCTTTCTAACGGTGATAGTATTACTGTAGGTTCTTATATATTAGAATATTGGCAAAAAAATTCTACCCCAGAGAATAGGTACTATCTTCTAGGAATTTATGGTAAGTTTGAAGGTAAAAAATATTTTGTAAAAGATGTCGAAACGTTTATTGGTAGAGATATTTTTACTCCCAAAGGAATAGAAAATGATATAGTGTTGTTTAATGACAATACAGTTTCTAAAGGACATGCCATAATCTCATTTAAGGATGGTAAATTTTTTGTTGAAGATACTGGCAGTACTGGAGGAGTTGCTGTAAATGGTTTAAAAATAGGGCAATTTGAAAGTTTTTCTATACAAAGTGGAGATGAAATATCTATAGGAAGATCTATTTTCCGATTTGCCAATTCTACTAATGAAGATTATTCTTTTCCATCAAAACAACATATGTTTTTATTAAGATTTATAAAGCCATTATCTATTTCTATTACTATTCTAGTCACTATTCTATCTTTATGTTTTGCTTTTGTTTCACATCAAAAACTATCTATCATGAATTCTTACGATGAAAAGTTGACATTAGAATTGAATACAACTTTTAAAAAAGATATTCTCTTAAAATATTTAGAAGATTATCGTAAAACTTCTACTCCGGTCGTTGGAGATATTTTAAATAATGGTAATAATGCTCTTGTAAGTCTTACTGGTTCTGGTTTCTTATATTGTTGGGACTTAAAAACCGGCAAAGAATTATGGAATCGTTTAGAAGTACTTAATTTAGATATCGCTTCTCCAATGATTGCAGACGTAAATAATGATGGTGTAAAAGATATAATTGTTTTGTCAGCGACTTCTATGCTATATATTTATGATGGACAAACTGGTAGTTTAATAAGAAAAGAAGTTATAGGGGGTGATATTGCAGGCCTTACTCCTTTAGTAGCTGATTTAACTGGTAATGGAAAGATGGATATAGTTGTATGTTCTCAAGATGGTGCTGTTAACTTTTTATATAATGTTGGCTATGAAAAAGAGTATGAAAAAGTTACAGAATATGTTGATGGACCTTTATATGCAACGCCTGTTTTATGTAATAGAAAAAAAGATACAGCATTAGTTGTTGTTGCAAATAGTAAAGGGAAAATTTATTTTATAAATGGAAAATCACGTGAAAAGAAAATGTTGGATTTGCTGGAAAAAACCGGCAAAGAACATTTTATTGTGGAGGCGCCAGCTGTTGGGGATATAACAAAAAATGGTCGTGCAGATATTGTGGTGCAAACAAATTATCCTCAGTATGTCACTGCAATTGATGTCAATAATTTGAATGTTTTATGGAGTTTTTTAGTTGAACCTACTCCACCTTTGGACTTGCAATATACTGCGTCACCTTTAATTGCTGATGGGAACGTTTTTGTTGTTTCAGCTAATGGAACTGTATACAACTTAAAGGGAAAAACAACTTATTCTTCAGGTGAGCTTTTATCAAAATTGGATATCCCTAATGCTAAAAGGATAATATCTAGTCCATCTAAGTATGACTTTGATAAAGATGGTCATGATGAATTTGTTATTGGGACAGAAGATGGACGAATAATAGTTATTAAAAATAATATTAGAAGACAGGAATTAGAAATTCTTGCTGAAATAAAAGCTAGCAATGTGCCTATAACGTCATCTCCTTTAATTGCCGATGCTTTTGGTTCGGGCAAATTAAATATTATATTTGCCAATGCAACTAATGCTTTACAAGTTATAAACACGAACTCAAAAGTTATAAAAAATTTTTGTCCATGGCCTATGTATTTAGGGAATGCAGCCCATACGAGTCAAGGGACTCCTCAGTTTAAAATTAAATATTATTTGATATTTTATTCATCTACCTTAGTTTTTGTTTGTTTTGTATTTTTTAAAATCTTTATTTCAGTCAGAAGGAAGTTTAAGAGGATTAAGGTCAGGTTTTTATGAAAGTTTCTTACTATGCTAAAACAGATATAGGGCTTTTAAGGACAGAAAATCAAGACTCTTATGGCATAGGAGAAGATTCTTATTTAGTCTGTGATGGTATGGGAGGTGCTGTTGCTGGAGCATTTGCTAGTCAAGTAGCTGTTGAGGTTATTCTTAAATTATGTAAAACTATTAATATTGAGCAAGTAAGAGATATTATTGGCAATGATCTTTCAAAAATTGGCAATGATATAGATATTTTTTCTCCTATTGTAGCGATTATGCTTGCGAATAGAATGTTATACAATTTGACTATTAAATATCCGAAACTTGCTGGCATAGGCACTACAGCTGTAATGTCTAAAGTTGATAGAGACTACAATGTATTAAACGTTTATCACGTAGGAGATAGTAGATTATATAGAATTAGAGAAGGTAGCATAAAACTTCTTACAAAAGATCATTCTAAGATAAATGATTTATTGGATGCCGGTAAGTTAACACAAGAAGATGTAAAGTTTACAGAAAATCAAAACATTATTACAAGAGCAGTAGGTATAGCTTCTAGTGTAAAAGTAGATTATAGGCAGTATCATTATAAACCAAATGATTTTTATATCATGTGTAGTGATGGTTTAAATGGTGAAATTGATGATAATTCAATTAATGATATAGTTAATAAAAATGGTAAAAATTTAGCTTTTGCTGTAAATGAACTTATAACCTCTGCAAATCGAGCAGGTGGAAGAGATAATACTACAGTTATCATGTTTACAATAGAGGATGATGGTCAGCCTGTTAAGTTGTTGAAAGATATTAAAAAGGATATTTTATCATTTAGTGATAATGACTTACAAAAAGGTTTATACGAAGATAGAATTTTAAAAGAATCATCAAAAAAACTTAGTATAGAAATACCAGAAAATTTTAAAAAAAATAAAAAAATTTATACGTATTTATATATAGTTGTATTTGTAACATCATTACTCTTTTTGGGGTACTATTTTTTTTTCTAGGAAAGAGGAAGAAAAAGCTCATAATAAAAAATTGGATGAAATTTCAGGTGTAATATTAAACATAAGACGTTTAAATAAAGGTAGATTAAAAACTATTAAAGAAGCTGATAATTATAATTACAAAAAACAACTGTTAGAAGAATCTAAAAATTTTTATGAAGGTCATTCTTTTCCATTTGTTAATGCTGCTGTTTTTATTGAAGAGAAGACAGGGTATAATAAATTTATTGCTATTTCTGGAAATTATCCCATAAAGGTTTATCTTCCTCAAGGAGAATATAAAATGTCATTAAAATATCCGAGATTTAGTTTAGTTGATAATAATTTCAATATTGTTAAGTATTTAAACTTATCAGTAGATTTAATTGGTGAACTAAGAGAAGAAATAATTTTAATGGTTCCAAATAATTTGGAGGATTAATTTTATGGTCCGAAAGAAACTACTAGTTGTTGACGATGATGCAACATTTTTAGATTCTATTGATATTTTTTTCTCAGGACAAGGGTTTAGTGTTATCAAATTGTTAAATCCAAGGAATATCTTTAATGTATTAAAAGAAGAAATTCCAGATATAATTTTATTGGATGTGTGTTTTTCAGAAGATAATGGTTTTGATGTTTTAAATAAATTAAAATCTCACTATCAATTTTCAAATATTCCAGTTGTTATGATGACGGCAGATGTTACAGTTCATGTAGATAAAGCTTTTGCTCAAGGAGTAGATGATTGTATTTTTAAACCTATAAATGTAGAAGATGTTATAAAAAGAGTGACAAGGCTGCTGTGATGAAAAAAATACTCTTAGTATTTATTTTTTTAAGTTTTACTAATGTTTTAATTTATGCAGATAAACTTTTTTTTAAAAACTATGATGCGCAGTCTAGTGCTATGGGTAATAGTATAGCTTCTTTTTCTAACAATTCATTTTCTTTTATAAATTCTCCTTCAACAAACTTTAATTTTTTATCCAAAAAAATAGATTTTTCTTTTATTTCTTTGCCGAGCGATACATATGCTGGAGCATCTGCTATGTGTATGCCATTTTCATTTGGGAATGTTACCTTAGCAGGCTCTTATAGTAAAGATTCTCCTAAAATTGAGGATGATTATTTAGAAGATAATGCTGCTGCATTATATTTAAACTATACATTGCCAATTTTTAAGACATGTCCAGTGTATGAGAATATTGGTGGTGTTGGAATAACGATTAAAGGTTCTAGATGGAATGTTGATGGAATTTCAAACTTTATTTATGCTTGCGATTTGGGTGCTCACTATAAACTTCATATGATAGATGATGGCTTTTTTATTGTAATGTGTGTTAGAAATTTAAGCAATAAAACCGATTTAAAAAACAAAAATTTGATAGAAGGGATTGAGAACTTTGATTTTGCTTTAAGGTACAATTTTAAGGGAGCTTCTAGTTTTGTGCTTGTAGCAGATGTGATTAAATTTTTTGATAATCAGATGCTTGGCTGTGCGTGTGGAGCTGAAATATCTCCAATATCTCCTACAACATTTAAATTTGGTTATACGGATTACAATGATGGTTATTTAAAAGGTGTTACAGCTGGTGTTTTTTTGGATTTTAATTCATTCAATATAGGCTATGCTTTTTCAGGGATAAATAATAAAGAAGCAAAACATACCATAAATATGGGATTTATGTTTGGTGTTATAGAAAATGAGAACAAAGCATATAAATATTACTTAGGCGTTAATTTTGTTAGAGCAAAAGAAGCATACGATAAAAAAGATTTTATCAATGCAAGGCAAATGTTTGAGAATATTCTTGCTGTGTATCCAAACCATGCTCCTTCTAAAAAATACTTACAAAAAATTATTTATGAACTTGATGTACAAAAAAAGATTATAGAACTTTCTATAAATAAGTTTTTGCGTAAAGCCCAAAAAGCTTATGAAGCTAATAATTTAATAAAGGCAAGAGTTTATTATAAAGAAGTTCTTGGTTTAGATACTGCTAATACCCAAGCATTAGAGGGAATTTTAGAAATAAATAAAAGATTAAAAGAAATAGATAATAATGAGAACAAAGAAATAAACTCTAAAAAGATTGTATCATTGTGGAAAGAAGGAGTAAAATTTTATAATGAAAAAAATTTTGTTTTTGCAAAAGAAAAGTTTAAAGAGATTATATCGATTGATTCTAAGAATCCAGGAGCTATAAGATATTTAAATCTTATTGAGACTCAATTATCTAATATAATTTCAGTGCAAACTAGAATAGTTTTTGAGCAAGGAATGCAATACTATAATGAAAAAAATTACAAAGAAGCTGCAAAATATTTTAGTGCTGCATATGTTACAAATCCTAATATGGTTGAGGCAAAAAAATATTATATACTTTCTAAAAAAGTATTAAAACAAAGATATGATGATATAGAGTTATTTAATAAAAAGTCTCTTAATCTTATAGCAGAAGATGAACAAACCTTTTTGCAAGAACAAAAAAATGCGAAGGATTATTACAATAAAGCTTTGAATCTTATAAAAAAGAATAAGTTAGAAAGTGCTTTTGCATATCTAGATAAAGCATATAGATATGTTCAAGAAGAATATATTGCTCAAGAAAAAGATAGGTTGGGGTTAAGACTTTCAGAAAAATATTATAATCAAGGTTTGAAAGCTTATAATTTAAAACAAAAAAGCAGTATCCTTGTTGGAAAAAGCAAGCTTTTATGATAAAAATAATGAAAAAGTTATGAAACTGTTAGATAAAATAAATAAATAAAGGTTCTCTCTAAAAGGGGTAGTAATGTCTGAATTTAGAAAAGACCCAGTTTTAGGCAGTTGGGTTATTATAGATTCTTCAAGAAATATTAATAAAATTTTAGATCATGACAAGTACCCCACAGATATTTCTAAGTGTCCTTTTTGTCCTGGTAATGAGTTTATGACCAAAAAGGATATCTTAACTATTCCCAAAGAGGGAGATTTAAGAAATTGGCAGTTAAGAGTGGTTCCAAATAATAATCCCATATTAAATATTGAAACTGCTTTAAAAAAAGAAGCAGATGGTATATATGACAAAATACACGGGTTTGGAGTTCACGAAATTTTTATAGAGACTCCAGAACATTTTGTTAAACCTCAAGGTGCCTCTATTTATTATTACAATGTTTTGTACAGAGCTCTAGTTATGCGTATAAAAGATTTACGTAAAGATGAAAGGCTAGAGTATATTTTGTTTTTTAAAAATTATGGGAGATTTGCAAATGCTATTTTAGAGCATCCTCATTCTCAACTTATAGCAATGCCAGCAATTACGGGTATTATAAAATCTGAAATTAATGCATGTAGGGATTATTTTGCTAATAAAGAAAGATGTGTTTTTTGTGATATTATCGCTCAAGAAACTGCAAATTCAGTAAGAATTATTTTTGAAAACGATTTGTTTATTGCTTTCTGTCCGTATGCATCTAGATATCCCTTTGAAACATGGATTTTTCCAAAAAATCATAAGTCAGACTTTGATCTTATTGCGAAGGATGAAATAGAAAGCTTATCTAAAATAACAAAAGAGATATTATCAAAAATAAGTAAAACTTTGGATAATTGTTCATATAATTATACTCTTCATATAAGTCCTTTAAAAGATGTTAATACTCCATTTTATCATTGGTATATTAGCATAAAACCTGCGATCGTAAATAATATTGGTTTTGAATGGGATAGTGGTTTACATGTGAACCCAGTAGCACCTGAATATGCTGCAAAATTTTTAAGAGAGCTTTATTAAGAGTGTTAAATGAATATTTTAATGGTTGCTTCAGAATGTTTCCCCTTTGTGAAAGTTGGAGGTTTGGCAGATGTTGTAGGGACCTTGCCTAAATATTTAAAAAAGTTAGGTCATAATATAAAAATAATTTTACCAAAATATAGGCATATAGATGGCAAAAAATATAATTTACAAACTCTTCCATTTAGATTAAATGTTCAAGTAGGAAAGAGTACTGAAAGCTTTAGAGTAAAGTATTGTACAACAGAAGATAGAATAGAAGTTTATTTTATAGAGAATATGCATTTTTTTAATCGTGATGGAATATATAGTAGTAGTACAGGACTAGACTATGTTGACAATAAAGAACGATATATATTTTTTTGTAGAGCAGTTTTAGAATCTATTAAGGCTTTAATGTTTAGACCAGATGTTATACATTGCCACGATTGGCAAACAGGTTTGATTCCTGCATATCTTAAGACAAATTTAAAAAATGATGGTTTTTTTTGGAATACCTCTTGTGCATTCACAATACACAATATTGCCTATCAAGGACAATTTAGTGCAGAAACAGTAGTAGAGGCTGGTTTTTCTTGGGCTGACTTTACTCCGGAAAAGTTAGAATATTACAACAATATAAATTTTATGAAATGTGCTATTGCTATGGCTGATGCTGTTTCTACTGTAAGTCCTACTTATGCAAAGGAAATAAAAGAATTTAATGGTAGAGGTATGGAAGTTGTATTAAATTCTAGATATGATGAAGTTTACGGTATTTTAAACGGTATAGATTATAGCTATTGGGATCCCTTTAGAGATAAGACTATAGCAGCAAATTACGATAAAAATAACTTAAATGGGAAAAAGCTTTGTAAAAGAGATTTACAAAAGCTTTGTGGGTTTAAAGTAAATGACAGTACATATATGTTTGGTTGTGTTTCAAGATTAGATAATCAGAAAGGTTTTGATATCATACTTGATGCATTATACAGTTTAAAAAATTATGATATGCAATTTGTTATTTTAGGTTCAGGTGATGATACAATAAAAAATAGACTAAAAGAAGCTGCATTAAGTATGCCAAAGAAAGTTGCTGTGTTTTTTGATTATAATGAAAAACTTGCTCACAAAATTTATGCAGGTTGCGATAGCTACATGATGCCTTCTAAGTTTGAACCTTGTGGTCTTAGTCAAATGATAGCTTTAGCTTATGGAACTATTCCTATAGTTAATCGTACAGGAGGGCTTTCAGATACTATAGTTTACTATAATCATTTCACAAAAGAGGGAAACGGTTTTGTGTTTAATATAACTTATGGAGAGAACTTTGTTCAGACAGTTTTAAAATCGCAAAAAATATTTAATGACAAACAAAACTGGCATACTTTAATGTTAAATGCTTTAAATAGCAATTTTTCTTGGGATAGATCTGTTTTAAAATATGAAAAAATGTATAATGATTTAACTATAAATAAATTAAAAGAGATGATTTTTGTTAGAAGTTAATTACTAGGATTTTTAGAGGAACCCCTAGGTGGTAGCAAGTTGGTAAAAATGGTAAATAATATTATAAAGTTTTTAAGCGTAATGTTTTTTAGTTCGTTTTTTGTTTTGTTTTTAAATTATTATTATCAAGTGCAATCATATGTTTGTTCAGTCTATGATGATCTTAATATCGTTGTGTTTTTAAAAAATGATGTTAAGGATATAAAGGCAATTTGTGAAGAAATAACAAAAGAGGATGAGTTGTACATTAAGGAATTAGTGGACTCTTCTCAGTCGTATTTAAAAGCTTTAGAAAAGAATCCTTTTTTAAAGGATATATCAACTTTTGAAGATATAGGGTCTATTGGCAGTTATGCTGTTGTTTTACCCAAGGAAATTTTTGATGAAAAATATTTGCTAAAAATACGCAATGGCATAGAGGCCATTAATGGTGTTGATGAAGTAGTTTTTGATACTTATTCTTTTAATCAATATAGGAAACTTAAAAGTTTGTTAATATCATGTCAAAAAACTTTCTTCTATCTTTTTGTTATATTTGGAAGTTTGATTGTTTTTAAATTTATTTTTGCTGTTTTTTTACAAGGATTCTTTATAAAAAAACTTATTCGAAAACTCTGTTTTTATTTTATGGCAGCTTCTGTAGGTTTTTTTGTAATTTGGATGTTTAGTATATTTGTTCAATGCGATTTGTCAATAAATAAGCCGTTGATTTCGCTTGTGATCCCTTTTGTTACTATAATAGGATTAGTATTTGATAATAAATTGTAATAACGTTAAATAATATGAAAAAAATATTCTTATTAATTTTTTTATTGTTTTGTTCAGATCTGTCATTTTCTGAAAATTCTGACTTAAGAATAAAATCAGAACAATTAACAAAAGTAAAAGCGACTATTCAATCCAAAGAGCAAGAAAAGAATAAACTTATTATTCAAAAAAAAACTTTTAAAAAAGAACTTGATGAATTAAATAGAGATATTGCACTTACAGAACAAAAACTTAATCAGTGTATAAAGGATATAGCAGTAGCGCAAAAAAACCTTGAAAAATCATCTAAGTTGTATAATATTGCTTTTTTAAAAAGTAAAAATTGTGATAAAAACATGCAAGATGAAGTAGATTTTTTTAATAAAATAACTTTTATATTGCCTTATGAAAAAAACCCTCTTGAATATAAAATAAGACGAAGAATTTTAGAAAATAAAAAGGCAAATTATGAAAAGACCAAAAGAGAACTAACTAATTTTTCTTTAGATCTAAAAAAATGGCAGAACACAAAAGACAAACTTTTAAACTTACAAAAACAAGAAAAATCGTTAGTAGTAAAACATAGAAGCCTGATAGAAGAAAAGAATAAGCTTTTAGATACAGTATCAGGTAAACTTGTAGTTGCAGAACAAGAAATAAAAGCCTTAAATGACAGTGCAAAAGCTATGCAGGATTTAATAAACAAGATTAGTTTTTCGAATAAACAAAAAGATGTTTATGTTGTTGATAAAAGTATGCTAGTAAAGAGAAAAAAATCTTTGCCTTGGCCTCTAAACGGTAAAATTATTGTAAATTTTGGTAAAAGCCGACATCCTCAACTTGATACTTATGTGATAAGCAATGGAATAAAAATTAAAACGACAAATTTTAATAAAGTAAAAAGTATTAGTTCTGGAAGAGTTGTTTTTGTTGGTAATTTTCGTTCTTATGGGAAAGTTGTTATAATAGACCATAAAAGTTCTCTTTTTTCTATTTATGGACTTTTAGAAAATATTTACGTTAAAGAAGATCAGAAAGTATCCAAAGGTGAGGTACTTGCTAGTGTTGGCAGTGGGAAAAATAATGTGCTCTATTTTGAAATAAGGAAAAATAATGTGTCTGAAAACCCTATTTTGTGGTTAAAATAAAGTTACGGATCTGCCTAAAGCCTTGTATATCCTTATTATGTTATTTTTACAACTGCTGCACTAAAAGCTTGTGTTTACTATATGTATAAGCTCTGTGTTTTTTGCCTTGAATTGTCAAAAAATTCACAGCGATTATACACATATAGTTTTTCAGAAAAGCCCTTAAAAATATTGTTTTGGGGTAAATAAGATAGATGAAAAAAATATTTCCTCTTTTAATATTGATGTTTTTTTGCCAAATTTCTATTTTTTCGCAAACTGATGAAACTTACGAAAAATTAAGTACTTTTGTAGACGTTATGGAAATAATAAATACAAATTATGTTTCTGAAACCAAACCCAAGAATTTAGTAATTAATGCAATAAAAGGTATGGCAGGCACTTTAGATCTATTTTCACAATATATGGAAGAAAAAGCATACAAAGAAGTACAAACGGAAGCAGATGGTTCCTATGGTGGTGTAGGACTAAGGATTATGACAAAAAACTCAAATTTAATTGTGGTGTCTCCTTTACCAGGGACATCTGCTTATAAAGCTGGAATTTTGCCTGAAGATAGAATTATAAAAATAAATGATAAATCTAGCGTCGGAATGTCAACTGACAGGGCTGTTAGTATAATGAGAGGTAAAGTAGGTAAAAAAGTTAAACTTACAATATGTAGAGGGAAAGATGCTAAAGAAGTAGAATTTACTCTTGTAAGAGAGAAGGTAAAAATAGAAACTGTTAAATCTACTATTTTTGATAAAAACATTGCTTATATTAGGCTTGCCGAATTTAACTCTCAAAGCGCAGCTGACATACGTAATGAACTTTTAAATTATAAAAGTCAAAATATAAAAGCTTTAATTTTAGATTTAAGAAATAATCCTGGTGGCCTATTAGAATCGGCATTAGAAATAGTTAGTATGTTTGTGAGTGAGCGAAGATTAGTTCTTACTACAAAAGGTAAAATAGAGGAAACAAAAACAGAGTATTTTACCGATGGAGGAGGACTTTTTTTTGATCTTCCGGTTGTTATACTTATAAATAGAGGTTCAGCTTCTGCTTCTGAAATTGTTTCTGGAGTTATGCAAGATTTTAAACGAGCATTAATAGTGGGCTCAAACACCTTTGGCAAAGGTAGTGTGCAAACTATTTTTCCTTTGTCTGATGGAACAGCATTAAGACTTACTACAGCAAAATATTATTTGCCATCTGGTCGTCCGATTGAGCGTTCAAATGAAAAAACAGCAAAAAATGGTATTACTCCAGATATCGATGTCAATGTTACTAGAGAGGAAGAAATTAAACTTTATGCACATGGTGATATGTTATTTGAAAAAGATAAAGAGTTAAAAAATGAAGTAGAAGATAAAGCTTTAAATAAAGCTTTGGAGATAATTAAAACCAATAAAATTATGGAAGAGATAGAAACCTCTAAGGTATCATCTGGTTTAAAGAAGAAAAGATAATTTGTGTGTTTGGAGAGTGTATGGAACGGAAGGGAAAAAGAGAAAGTTTATGGATTAAGTTATATCTAGTTGTGTTGTTTTTTTGTGGAGTAGGTATATGGTTCTGTACACAACCTGTGAAAAGACAAAAAATTTCAACTGATGTATCTATAGAAACAAAAATTGTTGAGATTTTAGTTGAACATAATGTCACACAAGATGATATCCTAAAGCAATATGTAAGGGAAAGAAAAACAGTTAATGCTAAATGGGACGAATTTTATAAAGTAATAAAACTCAAACCTAATCAAAATATAGAATTTTTTCAAGAAGATTTTAGAAAAATTGCTAGGGATATGAAAATAGGCCTAAGTAGATTAAATAATATAGATGGTTCTGCCACTTATAGATTTTATTCTCCTGATAAGACATATTCTAATATAACTGTTGTTCCTGTAAAATCTTTAAAGAATGGATATAAGAAATGAATATTCTTGCCATAGAAACATCTTGTGATGAAACTTCTGCATCAGTTATTTCAAATGGTTTAGATGTAAAATCTTTAGTAATTTCATCACAAATCTCTATACATGCAAAGTTTTTTGGAGTTGTTCCAGAGCTTGCAAGTCGCGCGCATATAGAAAATATAAATCCTGTAATAGCTAAAACTTTAAGCGACGCTGAAATTAGTTTTAACGATTTTACAAAAAAAATTGACGCTATAGCTTTTACTGTAGGTCCTGGTCTTGCTGGAGCATTGCTTGTTGGTTCAGTTGTGGCAAAATCATTAGCAAGCGTATATAGAAAACCATTAATACCTGTAAATCATTTAGAAGGGCACATATATTCTACTTTTATTGAAAATAAATCTCTGAAACCGCCATTTTTAGCTCTTATAATATCTGGTGGACATACAGAACTTATTATAGTGGAAGATTTCGGTAAATATAAAATATTAGGTGGTACAAGAGATGACGCGGTCGGAGAAGCTTTTGATAAAGCTGCAAAAATGTTAGGTCTTTCATATCCAGGTGGGCCAATAATTGATGAAAAATCTTCTAGAGGTAATCCTTCTGCAATTAAATTTACTCGTCCATATTTAAAAGGCAGTTGGGATTTTTCGTTTTCTGGGATAAAAACATCACTTTTAAACTATCTTAAAGCAAATCCTATAAAAAGTGGGCAACACTTAAACGATATATGTGCATCTTTTAGGATGGCAATAGCTGAGACTTTAAATTTTAAAGCTTTTGAGGCTGCTAAAGAATTTAATTTAAAAAAGGTTGTTTTAGGAGGAGGTGCAAGTTCTAATTCTTTAATAAGATATATGTTTTTAGAAAATGGTCAAAGAAATAAAATAAAAGTTTTTATTCCTTCTCCTATATATTGTACAGATAATGCTGCTATGATTGGCAGCTGTGCATACTTAAAACAAAAAAAATGTGGATTAAGTTATAGTAGTTTTCAACTAAAGTCGAACCCATCTCTTCTTTTATCTAATTGGTAAGTCAAAATAATAAAAATGAATAAATTAAACGTAGATAACATAAAATTTTGCAATAATATTTTTCTTGCTCCAATGGCAGGTATTACAGACTTACCATTACGCATTCTTGCAAAAGAAGGTGGTGCAGGATTAGTATATACTGAAATGGTTTCAGCTAAAGCTCTTGTTTATCGTGATGAAAAAACTAAAAGTCTTTTGAAAATAAACAATCAGGAAAGGCCAGTTGCTGCACAAATATTTGGCAGTGAAATTAACATTATGAGCGAAGCTGCTAAAATTGTGCAAGATATTGGTGCTGATATTGTCGACATTAATTTGAGTTGTCCTGTACGAAAAGTAGCAAAAGCTGGAGCTGGTGCAAAACTTCTTGCAAATGAACGTTTGGTAGCTAAGATTTTAGAATCTGTTGTACATAGTGTAGAAATTCCGGTTACAATTAAAATACGTATAGGACTTTTGCCAGGTCAAAACGTGGCAAAAGAAATTATACATATAGCTCAAGAAGTTGGTGTAAAAATGGTAGTAGTACATGCTAGGCCTGCATCTTTAGGGCATTCAGGAAGACCTGATTTAAATGCTTTTGAAGAATCGTGTGTTGATGCTAAAATTCCAATTATTGCAAATGGTGGTATTGTTGATGAGAAAACTGCTCAGGATTTTATGAAAATACCACGCTGTGCAGGTATAATGATAGGGCGTGGGGCTATTGGTAATTATTCCATATTCAAAAGATTAGAAAATTTTTTGTCTTCCGGTAAAATTTTACCAGCTCCTAGCAAAGAAGAAAAAATTCAATGGCTAAAAAAGCATGTTAAATATTTAGTTGATAATTATGGCAAAGAAAGAAGACTAGTTGCTTTTAGAAAAGTTGCACATTATTATGTTAAAGATTTTCCTAATGCTTCAAAAATACGTTTTATGATTAATACGATGGTTAATTTAGACGATTTTAATTCAATATTAAAAGTTTTATGCAAAACCTCCCTTAGATAATTGTAAAACTTATTTAAAATACTTAAAAATAAAGCTATAATTAACTAAATATTTAAATTGGTCTTTCTAAAAACTGTAGTGCGTATGGATTGCAGTGAATTTTTCGACAAAGCAAGCCAAAAAACGCAGAGTTTATCGAGTGATAAGCGTCAGTTTGTGATATAGGAGTGTTTAACGCTGCAGTGTCGGAAAAGATGCAGTAAGGAAAGGATAGGAATTAGGGTTCTTAGACAGACTCAAATTATAAGGTGGAAATTAATGTTAAAAGCTATTCTTGGTTTGATTTTTGGGTCTCAAAATGAAAGAGATATAAAAGCAATAAAACCCGTAGTGGAAAAAGTTAATGCTTTAGAAGTAACTATTAAGCAACTTTCAGATAAAGATTTAAAAAATAAAACGGTTGAGTTTAGAGACCGTTTCGCAAAAGGGGAAACCCTAGATGACATTTTGCCAGAAGCTTTTGCTTGTGTTAGAGAAGCCTCTGTTAGAACAATAGGTTTAAGACATTTTGATGTACAGATAATGGGCGGATATATTCTTCATAAGGGTAAAATATCTGAAATGAAGACAGGTGAGGGTAAAACTTTGGTCGCAACGCTTGCTGCGTATTTAAATGCTTTACCTGGTAAAGGCGTACATATTGTAACAGTTAATGACTATTTGGCAAAAAGAGATAAAGAATGGATGGGTGAAATCTATGAAAAATTAGGGCTTACGGTTGGGAATGTTGGGCATGAAACTAAAAATGAAGAAAGAAGGCAAGCTTATAATTGTGATATAACTTACGTTACAAATAATGAGCTTGGCTTTGATTATTTAAGAGACAATATGGTCCCCTCAAAAGAGGAAAGAGTTTTGTGTCCTTTAAATTATGCAATTATAGATGAAGTAGATTCTATTTTAATTGATGAAGCAAGAACTCCGCTTATTATATCTGGCGCTGCAGAACAGTCCACAGATAAATATTATATTTCAGATAGAATAGTTCCTATGTTAAAGGGAAGAGCGATTACAGAGACTGAAGAAATAAAAGCAAAGTATGATAATGTAGATTTGTCAAAAGGTTATGACTATCTTCTTGACGAAAAAAATCATTCTGTAGTTTTAACAGAGCAAGGTATTTTAAAAGCAGAGAAAATATTAGGCGTTAAAAATATCTATGATGATTTACAGTCAGAATGGGTGCATCATATAACTCAAGCTATAAGAGCACATAATTTATATCATAAAGATGTTGAATATGTTGTAAAGAATGGTGAAGTAATAATAGTTGATGAATTTACAGGTAGACTGATGCCCGGAAGAAGATGGTCTGATGGTTTGCATCAAGCTGTAGAAGCAAAAGAGAACTTGAAGATTGCAGCTGAAAACCAAACTCTTGCGACTATAACTTTTCAGAATTTCTTTAGAATGTATAAAAAAATATCAGGTATGACAGGTACTGCTTCAACAGAGGCTGCAGAATTTTGGGAGATTTATAAGCTTGGAGTTGTAGAAGTGCCTACGAATAACACCATGATCAGGAAAGATCATCCAGATGTTATTTATAGAACAGAGAAAGAAAAGGATAAAGCCATAGTTAATGAAATAGAAGAGTTCTGGAGAAAAGGTCAACCTATTCTTGTTGGTACAAGGTCAATAGAAAAGTCTGAAAAAATAGCTTCAATACTTAGGCAAAGAGGTATCCCTCACCAGGTTTTAAATGCAAAGTATCATGAACTTGAGGCACAAATAATTTCTGCTGCAGGAGCTAAAGGAGCTGTTACTATAGCTACAAATATGGCTGGAAGAGGTACAGATATTGTTCTTGGTGCTCAGGATAAATTGCAAAACCAAGAAGTTAAAAATTTAGGTGGGCTACACATAATAGGAACAGAACGGCATGAATCTAGAAGAATAGATAATCAGTTAAGAGGACGTGCTGGAAGACAAGGAGATCCAGGCTCTACAAGATTTTTTCTTTCTATGGAAGATGAGCTTATGCGTCTTTTTGGCTCAGATAGAATGATTGTTATGATGCAGAGATTTGGACTAAAAGAGGACGAAAATATTCAACATCCATGGATAACAAAAGCTGTAGAGGGCGCTCAAAGGAAAGTTGAAGGCATGAATTTTGATATAAGAAAACAGCTGATAGATTTTGACAATGTTATGAATAAGCAAAGGGAAGCTGTCTATAATTTAAGAAATGAAATTCTTGAAGGCGAAGATATTACAGACACTCTAAAAGATATGATTAGTGAGTCAATAGAAGAAAAACTTGATATGTGGGCATCTGCAAAATATTCAGAAGAGTGGGATTCCCCAAGTATAGATGCATGGCTTTTTAGAAGTTTTGGTATTAAGTATGAAGTTGGCAGGAAAGATGAGTCAAACTTTTTGACAAGAGAAGCTCTTTCTAAAGATATTTATGATAGAGTTTTAGAAGCTTATGAGAAAAGAAAAGAAGAACTTACTCCAGAACTTATGGCTCAGATACAAAGAATGATTCTTTTACAGATGATAGACTCTTCTTGGAAAGACCATCTATACGAACTTGACCAATTAAAAAGAGGTATAGGCTTTAGAGCTTATGCTCAAAAAGATCCTAAGATAGAGTATCAAAAAGAATCTTTTGCTTTGTTTGAGTCCATGATGAAAAGAATTAGAGAAAACACTATAGAATATATATTTAAAGTGCAAGTAAACACAAAACCTAAAGTTGAAAATAAAGTTTTTTCTGATGTTAAAAAATCAAATTCTATTTTAGAAAATAAAAAAGTAAAAGTAGAACCCAATAAACTTAAGGATTTAAACAAAATTGGCAGAAATGATACTTGTCCTTGTGGTAGTGGTAAAAAATATAAAAAGTGTTGCGGTGTAAAATAGATGTATTGAAAACGGTGTGTTACACAAAATGAATATGTGTTTGATAAAAAATAAAGCAGCTTTAGGTAATTTTATAAAAAATTATAAAAATATTATATTTTGCTGTTTTACTGGTCTGATGGCGGTCGGTTCATTCCCTAAATTTAGTTATTCTTTTTTAATATGGATAGCGTTTATTCCATTCATTTTTGTAGTTACAGAGAATAGTTTTAAAAAATCATTTTTTTATGGTTTTATAGCAGGATTTACTTTTAATGCTTTAGGCCTTTATTGGTTAGTACCGATGTTAGAACTTAATATGGGCTCATATGTGCAAACAATTATAAGTTCTTGTTGTTTATGGGCTTACCTTTCTTTATATTGGGGAGCTTGGGCCCTATTCTTTTCCTTTATTTATATAAACACTAGGAAAATTAAAAATAGAATATTTGCAAATAGTATTACTATTATTGTTGGTTCATGTTTGTGGGTATTATTGGAATATATAAGAACATATTTTCTTACAGGGTTTCCTTGGATGTTAGTTGGATACTCACAGTTTAAATTTATTGAAATTATACAATTGTCTGAAATTTGTGGTGTTTATGGAATATCATTTTTAATATTATTTTGTAATTTGTGTTTTTATTTTTGGATTAAAGAAAATCAAAAGAAATACTTATATTTAGCATTATTTTTTATTCTAATTGTATTAGTGTTTGGAGTGATAAGGGCAGAAAAGTTTAATTTTTTTGGACAAGAAGAATTTTCTGTATCTATAGTTCAACCTAATATTGACCAAAATCGTAAATGGGATGATGCTTATAAAGAGCAGATTTCGGATATATTAAACAAATTTGCTATTAAAATTTCTGAAAATAAAACAGATTTGGTTATATGGCCAGAAACAGTTTTGCCTGGATATGTACCGATAGATAAATATATTTATGATAATGCTAAATATATGGTAAATATTGCAGGTGGATTTAATATAGTTGGTTCTAATTTTTTTGAAAAAGATTTACCTTATAATGCTACATTTGCTTTTGAAGATAACGGAGATTATGTTTTTGTCCATAAAAAAAATCATCTTGTGCCTTTCGGGGAATTTATCCCGTACAAATCCTTCCTTTCAAGATTTTTTGGAGTTTTAAATCAAATGGGTGATTTTGTTGAGGGTGATGATACTCAAGTTTTTAATAATGGGAAAATATATTTAGGTTCTACAATAAGTTCAGAAAATTTTTTCCCAGACATTTCTAGGCACTTTGTTCTTTCTAGGGCCAAAGTTCTTGTAAACCAAGCTAATGATGCATGGTTTTTTGATACCGCAGCACTTGAGCAGCACTTTATAATGAATGTATTCAGGGCTGTAGAAAATAGAAAGTCGATGTTAATATCTGCTAATTCTGGTATTTCTGGAATAATTGATGCATCTGGTTTTATTGTGAGTCAAACAGTGCCTTCAAAAAGAGCTTTACTAAGAGGAACATTTTTACAAAATGACTTTTTAACTTTCTATACAAAACGCGGTGATATATTTGTATATGTTTGCATGAGCATAAGTTTAGCTACATTTTTTATAGTATTAATATTATATTTCTCAAAAATTTTTTATAAAAAAATAAAAAGAGGGCTTGTATGTTAGAAAAACAAAAGGAAAGGATAATTGCGTTAAGGAGGGTGCTTTGATTTAGATACTAAAATACAAAAAATCAAAGAACTTGAAATAAAAATATCTGATTCAAATTTTTGGAATGATCAAAATAATGCTAAAAAAATTATGTCAGAACTTAATAGCTTAAAAGATTTAAACCAGTCTTGGACATCTCTGGAAAATCAACTTCAAGATTTAATAGATTTAAAAGAAATTGCCATTTTAGAAAATGATGAGCATACTTTATCTGAAATAGAAATAAGTGCTAAAAAACTTGAACAGGAGTTATTTGCTTTTGAAACTAAAACAAAACTAGGCCAAAGGCATGATAAAAATAATGCAATTGTGGCTATACATGCTGGAGCTGGTGGGACTGAGTCTTGCGATTGGGCTCAAATGCTTGTGAGACTGTATTCCAGGTGGGCTGAAGATAAAGGATTTGAGGTAGATATTGTTGATACTTTAGATGGAGAGGAAGCTGGGATTAAAAGTATAACAATGATTATAAAAGGGGAGTATGCTTACGGTTTTTTGCAGTCGGAAGTTGGTGTTCATAGATTGGTTCGAATTTCTCCTTTTGATTCTAATAAAAGAAGGCATACATCTTTTAGTTCTGTAGATGTTATTCCTGAAATAGATGATAATATAAATATTGTTATTGAAGATAAAGATATTAGGATTGATACGTATAGAGCTTCAGGTGCTGGAGGACAACACATTAATAAGACAGACTCTGCAGTTAGAATTACACATATTCCAACAGGCATTATTGTTCAATCTCAAAATGATAGATCTCAAATAAAAAATAGAGCAACAGCTATGAAACTTTTGAAGGCTAAACTCTATGAACTTGAACAAGAAAAACAAAGAGCATCTTATGAAAAACATTATAATGAAAAAGGCGCTATAGAGTGGGGTAGTCAAATACGTTCTTATGTTTTTATGCCCTATCAACTTGTAAAAGACCATAGAACAGGTTATGAGACCTCTCAAGTTAATTTAGTAATGGATGGAGAAATAGATGGTTTTATAGATGCGTATTTGTCTTGGAAGTTGGAAAAAAAGAGCTAAATATTAAAAAAATAATTGGTTTTTCAGGTATTTTTATATTTTGACACGTACAGGTATTTTTAGTAGAATCGCTATTATAAAATATTAAAGGATGTTTTAAAATGAGAATTGTAAAAGAAGGGTATATTTTTATTATTTCAACATTTGCTGTAGGTCTAATTTTGTTTTTTTCTAATATTGGAATTATAGCAGATATTTTAGGCTTCTTATTTATTTTAGCTTCTTTATTTTGTTTATATTTTTTTAGAGATCCGGATGTAAAAATAACAGAGGGAAAGAATTTAATTCTGTCCCCTTGTAATGGCACTGTTTTAGAAGTTAGCGAAAGTGAAACAGAAAAAGTTGTTAGAGTGTTTTTGTCTGTTTTAGATGTGCATTTACAGCGTTCTCCAATTGCTGGTAAAGTTGTAGGTGTGGAACATAAACCTGGAAAATTTTTAAAAGCAATGGAGCCTCAAGCTCATATAGTTAATGAGCAAAATATTATTACAATAGAGAATGAGAATGGCAAATATCTTGTTAAACAGATTGCTGGAATTTTAGCTAGAAGGTGCGTTTCCTGGGTTAAATCAGGGGATATTTTAAAAGCTGGAGATAAGATAGGGGTGATAAAATTTAGTTCTCAGGTAGATATTCATATGCCAAAGAATGTAGACGTTAAAGTGAAATTTGGAGATAAAGTTGTTTCAGGTGTAAGTATTTTTGCAATTTTAAATAGATGAGGAGATGCCAAACCATGGACAGAAGCTTAAGAAAAGGAATCTATATCTTACCGAGCTTATTTACTTGTGGAAATATCTCTTGTGGTTATCTATCTATAGTAGCTTCTCTGAAGGGTAATTTTACTCAAGCTGCATGGTTTTTAATATTTGCGATAGCTTTTGATATGACTGATGGTAGGATTGCACGACTCACCAAGACATCTAGCGAGTTCGGTGTACAACTGGATTCTTTAAGCGATTTAATTTCTTTTGGTGTTGCTCCTTCTATTATGATGTATCAACTTGTTTTAAATTCCATGGGAAAAGTTGGGCTTGCTATTGCTGTTTTATTTGTTGTGTGCAGTGCTTTAAGGCTTGCAAAATTTAATGTTCAATCCAAAGAAGGTATTGTTCATAGTTCTTTTGTAGGTTTACCTACACCAGCTTCTGCAGGACTTCTAATATCTTTTGTGTTAAGTTACGAGCTTTTCATTGCTTCTCCAGGACAAGACTTGACATTTAAAACAATTCCAATCCTTATGAAAAGTATGCCTATTTTCTTCAAAGTTATGCCTATTACTGTAGTAATATTATCTTTACTTATGGTATCAAATGTTACGTATTTATCATTTAAAAAAATGGATCTTTCAAAGCCAAAAGCATTTAGATTATTGGTTTTAATAATAATACTTTTATTTCTTATAATAACATTCCCTCAAAATGTTATTTTTATATTGTTTAGTCTGTATGTTATTTCTGGTATACTTTTTACAGGAGCAAAATATTATAGAACTTTTAAACAAAAAAATAAATTTAAAAAAGGGGAGTAATTGATGGCGATTGAACAACTTTTAATTTTGATTAAACCAGATGGAGTAAAAAAATCTCTAACAGGGAATATTTTAACTAAGCTTTCTGAAGCAAGAATGCTTATTATAGGAGCAAAGGCTGTTAAAGTAAGTAAAGAATTAGCAGAAGCTCATTATCAACAGCTTAAAGATAAGTCTTTTTTCGGTGAACTTATAGACTATATACAGGGGAAAATATATGGAGAGCCATGGGATAGAGTTATAGCTTTTGTTTATCAAGGTGAGGATGCTATTGCAAGAATGAGAAAAATTGCAGGTGCAACAAATCCTGAAGAAGCAGATCCAGTTTCTATAAGAGGAGCTTATGGTAGGATAACGACAAAGGGTGTATATGAAAATGTAGTGCATTGTTCTTCAGATACACAAGAAGCTCAAAGAGAAATCAAACTTTGGTTTAAACCAAATGAGATACTAACGTCAATTTACCCTACTAAAAAAGTAATTGTTGAAAAAGAAGAAATAGAAGTTTGGTCATAAGCTTGTTACATATTTAAGAGAGTTTTAAGCCTGCTGCTTTATAAGATGGTTTCTCTAAAAACTCTAATATACATCCTTACTGCGTCTTTTTAGACAGAGACATAAGCCTTGCATTTTGCCTTAATTGCCAAAATTTACGGTATCTATGTGCGTTAGAGTTTTTAGATAGACCCAAGTGAATATAAATTGGAGCATATAAATAAAATGTCAACACCAATGGAATTATTTGTTAATGAAATGCGAGAGCTTTTTTTGCCTGATGAAGTTTATGTGATGGATGGTACTCATGAAGAAGCGGAAAGATTAGCAAATCTTGCTGAGAAATCTACATTAGAAGGAAGAACTGTTTTAAAAAAGTTAAATTGGCAAGAGTACCCAAACTCTTATTATCATAATTCAAACCCTAATGATGTAGCAAGAACAGAACATTTAACTTTTGTTTGTACTCCAACTCAAGAAGAAGCAGGACCAAACAACAATTGGTTAAATCCAAATGAAGCTAAAGATAAAATGGATGGCTTTTTTAAAGGTGCAATGAAAGGAAGAACGATGTATATAATTCCTTTTGTTATGGGGAACCCAAAATCAAAATATGCAAAAAATTGTATTCAAGTAACTGATTCTATTTATGTTGCTTTAAGTATGCGTGTTATGTCTAGAGTTGGGAAACAAGCAATAGAAAAAATTGGCAATTCTTCAGATTTTTTTAGAGGTATGCATTCAATAGGAGATGTCAATCCTGACAGAAGGTTTATAATGCACTTTCCTCAGGAAAATCTTGTTATGAGTTTTGGCTCTGGTTATGGTGGTAATGCTTTGTTAGGAAAGAAATGTTACTCATTAAGGATAGGATCCTATTTAGGTAAGCAAGAAGGTTGGCTTGCTGAACATATGATTATTATTGGTGTACAAGCTCCAGATGGGAAAATAACTTACTTTTTGGGAGCGTTTCCCTCTGCGTGTGGGAAGACAAATCTTGCGCTTTTAGAGCCTGTTCTTAAAGGATATAAAGTTTGGACTTTGGGTGATGATATTGCTTGGATAAATATAGGTGATGATGGAAAACTTTATGCAATTAATCCTGAATCAGGTTTTTTTGGTGTTGCTCCTGGAACAGGAATGAAGACAAATCCTGTTATGATGAAGACGTTAAAGAATGATAAATTTTCCCCTACACTTTTTACAAATACAGCTATAGATAATAGTAATAATACTCCTTGGTGGGAAGGAGTTTCGGATAAAGTTCCTTCTGATTTGACAGATTGGCAAGGTGGAGTATATGATAAAAATTTGGGTAAACCCGCGGCGCATCCAAATTCTAGGTTTACTGTTTCTGTGTATAATTGTCCAACACTTTCTTGTGAATATGATAATCCTAGAGGTGTGCCAATTTCTGGCATAATTTTTGGTGGGCGTAGAAAGGACACCATACCTTTAGTATATGAGGCCAAAGATTGGAATAGTGGTGTTTTTATTGCTTCATCAATAGGGTCAGAGACAACTGCAGCTGCGACTGGAAAAGTAGGGGCAGTAAGAAGAGACCCTATGGCCATGCTCCCATTTTGTGGTTATAATATGGGAGATTATTTTCAGCATTGGCTTGATATTGGCAAAAAAGTAAAACACTTGCCAAAAATATTTATGGTAAACTGGTTTAGAAAAGATGAAGTTGGTAAGTTTATGTGGCCAGGCTTTAGAGAGAATTCAAGGGTTATAAAATGGATGATAGACAGGATTGAAGGGAAAGTAGATGCTACTGAGTCTGAAATAGGACTATTGCCTAAAATAGATTCTTTAGATTTGGCAGGTTTAGATATAGATAAAGAAATAGTTGAAAAGTTGTTGAAAATAAACAAAGATGATTGGAAGAAAGAAATAGAAATGGTAGAAGAATTTTATACAAAATTTGGAGACAAAATACCTAAAGAGTTAAAAGACTATTTGTTAGAACTAAAAAATAAGTTAACTCTGTAATTGTTATATTGGAGATTGTCTAATTTCCATTTAAAGTGTATAATTATTGTGAATTTTTTGACAAGGCTAGGCAAAATGTGTTTATTATGGCATTGTCGAAAAAGGATATATGTTAAAGAATGTTCCAAGAAAGAATTAAAAGTTTAAAATAAATAATAAGCACCAAAATATATGAAGGAGGACTCAAAATGTGTTTTATCCGTAAAACAAAGTTTATGTACCTCTTACTGCTTTTCTTCTCTTCCTTTGCTTTTGCTCAAATTATTAAT
>NZ_JAITJM010000040.1:0-25488 GCF_031278955.1 Candidatus Endomicrobiellum cubanum
ATGTAACGATGGATATAGAGTTGATAATGCCAGTGGCGATGGAGTCGCAGTTGAGGTTTGCGATAAGAGAAGGTGGAAGGACAGTAGGCTCAGGTGTTGTAACTGAAATTGTTGAATAAAAATCCTTGCTTCTTTTGAGGTTTTCTAAAAGATACATTTTTAGAAAACCTCAAAAGATTTAAATTTTGTTTAATAATGTTGTATAATACATATGCATTTATACAAATTAGAATTGGAGAATTGAAAAAGATGGCAGAAAGAGTTATTATAACGATGGCTTGCAGTGTATGCAAGAATAGAAATTATTATTTTGATAGAGGGAAAAAGCAAGAAGGTAAGTTGTCTTTAAAGAAATTTTGTAAAAATTGCCAAAAACGTACTGAGCATAAAGAAACAAAGTGAAATTAAAGTTAATAATTGGATTTTTATGGGGGTGTAAGCTAACGGTAAACTGCTGGTCTCCAAAACCAGCTTTGGAGGTTCGAATCCTTCCTCCCCCGTTTTAATAATGCTTATTGAAGGTACAGAAAAAGATGAATTTAATAAAAAACGCCATAAGATTTGTTATAGATGCGTATTACGAACTTACAAGGGCAACTTGGCTTGGTAAAAAAGAAGTTGTCGGTACTACTGTAGTTGTGGTTGTTTTTGTTATTATAATGTCTATTTTTGTTAGTGTGGTTGATTTATTTTTAGGTACGATAGTAAGGGTTATATTATAAGCTGGAGTAAAAAATGGCAAATCAATGGTATGTTGTACATACATATTCAGGGCATGAAGATAAAGTGAAAAAAAGCTTAGAAATGGCTGTTGCAAATTTAAATATGCACGATGTTGTTTCTCAAGTTCTTGTACCAAGTGAAGAAGTAGTTGAGGTAAAACAAAATAAAAAGAGAATTAAAAAGAGAAAGTTTTATCCAGGTTATGTTTTTGTTGAAATGACTATAAACAATACGACCTACTGGCTTGTCAGGAATACTGCAGGAGTTACTGGTTTTCTGGGTGGAGTTAAACCTGTGCCAATGGCTCAGGATGAAGTTGACAATCTTTTAAACAATATTATAAATCCAGATGCTTCTAAACCTAGACCAGCAGTTTCATTTGATAAAGAAGAAAATGTTCGTATTATAGAAGGACCGTTTAAACATTTTATCGGTATTGTTGAAGAAGTCAATCAAGAAAGAGGAAAACTTAGGGTTATGGTTACTATATTTGGGAGACCAACTCCAGTTGAGCTTGACTTTTTACAAGTAGAAAAAATATAAAAATTAAAATATTCTTATGTGATTGTAAAGGGCTTTAGAGAGACTCTGTAAGATCTGTAAGGAGTAAAGGAGTAAAGTAAAATGGCCCCAAAGAAAATAAAAGCTATGGTAAAGTTACAAGTTCCTGCAGGTGGGGCAAATCCTGCGCCTCCAATTGGTACGGCGTTAGGTCCACAGGGTGTAAATATTATGGATTTTTGTAAACAATTTAATGAAAAGACCAAAGTTATGGAAAAGGGTATGACAATACCCGTGGTTATAACAATTTTTGAAGACAAATCTTTTACTTTTATAACAAAAGTGCCTCCTGTTGCAGCTTTAGTGAAAAAGGCGGCTGGTATAGCTAAGGCTTCAGGAGTGCCAAATAGAAATAAAGTTGGAAAAATTACTAAAGCTCAAGTTGAAGATATTGCTAAACAGAAAATGCCAGACTTAAATGCAAATGGTAATTTAGAATCTGCCAAACTTATGGTTGAAGGTACAGCAAAAAGCATGGGTGTAGATATAGTAAAATAATAAAAAAAGAAAGGGTTTTTACAAACACTAAGAGAGTGGGAGCTTATAAGCGGAGGGCTATCTAAAAGCTATAATGCATATAATTGCTATGAGGTTTCGATAAAGCAGGGCAAAAAACTTAGAAGTGTATCGTGTGATAAACACAAGTTTTTTAACGCAGTAGCTCCGAAAAAAGTAGTAAGGATATGTGTTAAGGTTTTTTTAGACAGACCCATTAACCACAGGGAGACAAAATGAGTAAAAGGTTAGATTCAGTATCAAAATTAGTTGATAAAAACAAGATTTATACGATTGAAGAAACTGCATCTCTTGTAAAAGAAACTGCAAAAGCAAAATTTGACGAAACAGTTGAGGTTCATATAAGACTTGGTATAGATCCAAAACAGAGTGATCAAATAGTTAGAGGGACAATTTCTTTACCTTATGGTATAGGTAAAACAAGAAAAGTTGCTGTTTTGGTTAAAGGTGAAAAACAAAAAGAAGCACAAGCAGCAGGTGCAGATTTGGTTGGTTCTGATGATTTAATAGAAGATATATCAAAAGGTAAATTAAATTTTGATATTTTGGTTGCAACTCCTGATATTATGAAAGATTTAAGTAAAGTTGCAAAAATTCTTGGGCCTAAAGGCTTAATGCCAAACCCAAAGGCTGGGACTGTTACTTTTGAAATTGGTCAAACAGTTGCAGAGCTTAAAAAAGGAAGAGTAGAATATAAAAATGACTCTTTTGGGATAATCCATGTTCCAGTTGGAAAGGTATCTTTTGATAAAGAAAAACTTGTTGATAATATTAAGACTTTAATAGAAGCTGTAACAAAAGCTAAACCTTCTAGTGCAAAGGGACAATACATAAAGAGTGTGTCTATTTCTTCTACAATGGGACCTGGAATATTTGTCGATCAGAAAATATAGTTGCTTTTTTATAATGTTTTATATAAAAGGCGGCTGCAGGCCGCCTTTTACTTTTTAAAGGGTTGAATTTTATGAGTAAGGCTAACGAAGTAGAAGATTTACTTAACAAAAACTCTATTAAAGATGATATTGAAATTGTTGATGTACAGTATGTTAAAGAGAACAGAGATTGGGTTTTAAAAATTTTTATAGATAAAGATTCTGGTATTACAATGAGTGATTGTGAGAAGTTTAGCTATATGTTTAGTGAAATAGTAGATAAAAGTAATATATTGCAAGATTCGTATATATTAGAAGTCTCTTCTCCAGGTTTAAATAGAGTATTAAAGCAAGAAAAAAGTTTTAAACGTTTTGTAGGTAGTAAAGTAAGAATACAAACGCATAGCTCTATAAATAATCAAAAGAATTTTTTAGGACAACTCTTAAATTTTAAAAATGGTACAGTTACTATAGACGATGTTACAAATGGTGTAGTTGATATAAATTTTGTAGATATTAAAAAAGCAAATTTAGAAACGGAATTTTAGGAGGTAAAGTGAGCGAAAAGAGTGAGCTTTTAATGGTTCTTGAACAAATAGAAAAAGATAAAAAAATTAAAAAAGAAGATATTTTAGCTGTAATAGAAAATGCTTTGGTTTCAGCATATAAAAAACATGTTGGGAAAAATGTTAATGTTGAAGCTAGCGTCGATCCTCAGGCAGGTAAAATGACGGCAAATGTGATTAAGGTTGTAGTTAAAGATGTTCAAAATCCTCTGCTTGAGATAAGTCTTCAAGACGCAAAAAAACTTATTGGTACTAGTGAGGTTGATTGCGAGGTAAAAATTCCTCTTGATACTCAAGATTTTTCAAGAATTGCAGCTCAGACGGCAAAACAAGTTATAGTACAAAAAATCAGAGAGTCTGAAAAAGATTTTTTGTTTGATGAAATGAAAAAAAAAATAGGACAAATTATAAATGGTGTTGTATATAGAACCTTAAATAAAAATCTTATTGTTGATTTAGGCAAAACAGAAGCAATATTGCCTAGCAGTGAGCAAGTGTTTAAAGAAAAGTTTAATGTTGGACAACATATCAAAGCTATTGTATTAAAAGTTGATAAAAATATAAAAGGTTCTGGGATAGTACTTTCAAGGGCTAGTGCGGAACTTGTTAGAAGACTTTTTGAGTTAGAGGTCCCTGAGATTTATGAGAAGGTTGTTGAAATAGTAAACATTGTAAGAGAGCCTGGGACAAGAACGAAAATTGCTGTTATTTCTTACAATCCAAAAGTTGATCCGGTTGGGGCTTGTGTTGGTGTCAAAGGTGCTAGAGTAAAACCTATTATAGATGAACTTCGTGGTGAAAGAATTGATTTAGTTCTATTTTCTAATGATCCAATAAAATATATTTCTGCATCTTTGTCCCCTGCAAAAGTTATTTCTGTGACTATTATATCTAATGATAACAAACAAGCTGAGGTTATTGTAAGTGATGATATGTTATCTCTAGCTATAGGGAAAAATGGTCATAATGTAAGACTTGCAGCAAAACTTACTGGGTGGCATATTGATGTTAAATCTGAAAGTCAAAGAAAGCAAGAGAGTCAAACTAAAGTTGAAAGTAAAATTCAAACTCTTGAAAAACTTGAAGGCCTTAGTGAGAAGGTAATAGAAGTTCTTGTTAATGCAGGTTTTACTGACATAGAGAAATTAGCATCTTTTAGTGTTGACGATCTTACAACATTACCTGGCATAGGCCAGAAGACTGCTGAGAAAATTATAGAAGCCGCAAAGCGTACTCTTTAATGTACAATCGTTTTAAAATTTAGTTAGAAAAAGTAGGAGTGTTTATGCCACTAAAGAAAGCTGATAAATCTAAAATTCAAAGTTCTCAAGAAAAAATTATAAAAAAGAAAGCGTCACCAGTAGCTAAAAGTAAAGATGCTACCACAAAGAAAATAGTAAAAAAATCTACTACTTCAGCTCCTAAAAAAACGGTTAAAACTAAAGTTGTGTCAAAAAAATCAGAGATAAACTCTAATACAAAAACTGTTAAAGTCAAGGTGGTAAAGATTCGTTCTGCTAGGACTAAAACAGCTAAAAAAAATGATTTACAAGAAAAGAAACAAATTGTAGAAAATATACAAGAAAATATTGTATTGCCAGTAAGCGAAGATGCAATAAAATCTAAAGAGCAAAAAAAAGTAATTGAAAATAATATTTTGCAAAATGAGACTGATAAGAGTAATGTTAAACAAGAAGAAACTTCATCATCAATAATTGAAGCTAATAAAAAAGAACAAAACGTTCAGCAGGATGAAGATGAAATTGAAGCTAAAAAAGAGAAATCTAAAAAAGTTGAGCAACCTGATAAAGAAGTCGTAGAAAATAAATATAAGGCAGTTATTTTTATAAATGAGCTTATAACTGTAAGAGATCTTGCAGATAAAATGAAGCTCAGAGCAGGAGATGTATTAAAAAAACTTTTATCTATGGGAAGTCTTGCTACAATTAATCAAAGATTAGACACAGATACTGCAATTCTTTTAGCTAATGAATTTGGTTATGATGCTAAAATTGATTCAATTTATTCTGAAGAAAAAATTATAAGACCAAAAGAAGATCCATCAAAATTAAAAGTTCGTCCTCCAGTTGTTACAATAATGGGTCATGTAGACCATGGCAAGACATCTCTTTTGGATGCTATAAGAGATAGCGATGTTGTAAGCGGAGAGCATGGTGGCATTACTCAACATATAGGCGCATATAAAGTAAAAACTACAAGCGGGCAAGACGTTGCTTTTTTAGATACACCCGGACATGAAGCTTTTACTGCTATGCGTTCTAGAGGTGCTCAGGCTACAGATATAGTTGTTCTTGTAGTTTCTGCTGCTGACGGTGTTATGCCTCAAACAGTAGAAGCTATAAATCACGCAAAAGCTGCAAATGTGCCAATAATAGTTGCTGTTAACAAAATAGATTTGCCAGCCAGTGATCCTCAAAAAATAAGACAAGAACTGAGCAATTACTCTCTCGTTCCTGAGGAATGGGGCGGTGATACAATAATGATTGATATTTCTGCAAAACAAAGAAAAAATATAAATTCTTTGCTTGAAATGATTTTGATTAAGGCAGAAATGATGGAGTTGAAAGCAAATCCTGATAAAGACGCAGAAGGTGTTGTTATAGAAGCTAAGTTAGACTCTCGTAAAGGTGTAATGGTTACCTTGTTAGTCCAAAGTGGTACTTTAAAAGTTGGGGATAATGTAGTTGTTGGTACAACTTATGGAAAGATAAGGGCAATATCAGACGAATATGGCAAAAGGTTAAACTTAGCTGTGCCAAGTACTCCTGTAGAAGTTTTAGGGATTAACGAGCCTCCTCAAGCAGGAGATAAAGTTGTTGTTGTTGGTCATGAATCTCAAGCTAGAGAAATCGCTCAATCTAGAAGAGAAAAAGTTAAAGTGGCATCTTTAAAGTCAAGACATCATTTGTCCCTTGCAGATGTAAGTTTAGGGCAAGTAAAAGATTTGAGAATAATATTAAAAGCAGATGTTCAAGGCTCTTTAGGCGCTTTAAGTGATGCTTTGGAAAGACTCTCTACATCTGAGATAAGTTTAAAAATAATACATAGAGGTGCAGGCTCGATTACAGAATCGGATGTAGCTTTAGCAGTAGCTTCCGATGCTTTAATAGTAGGTTTTAATTTACGTCCAGATTCTACAGTAGAGAAACTTGCTGAGTCTGAAGGTATAAGTATAAACGTATACAGAATCATTTACGACTTAATTGCAGATGTTAAAGCTGCTATGGAAGGTCTTCTTGATCCTGATATGAAAGAGAAAATACTTGGCAAAGCAGTTGTAAAGCAAGTATTTAAACTTTCAACTTATGGGACTATTTCAGGTTGTTCTGTTATAGATGGGAAAATACAAAGAGGAGCCAAAGTAAGGCTTTTAAGAGATAATGTCATAGTTTTTGAAGGGAATATTTCATCTTTAAAAAGGTTTAAAGATGATGTTAAAGAAATAGAAAAAGGTTATGAGTGCGGTATAGGTTTAGAAAATTATTCAGATGTTAAAGTTGGTGATATTATTGAAAACTTTACTACTGAAAAAGTTGCAAGGAAATTAAGTAATTAATTTATTGGGTTTTTAGAGAACCCTATTATAGGTAAATTATTATGCCATTGCCATATAAAAGGTCTGTAAGGGTGGGCGAATTAATACAACACGCCGTTTCAGAGATTGTAAGAGAAATTAAAGATTTAGATAACAGTCTTGTTACAATTATGGGAGTAAAGCTTTCTGATGATTTGCTAAATTGTAAGATGTTCTATTCAGTTTTTGGCGCTCAAGAAGATAGACAAAAGATTGATACTATTTTAAAAAAACGTACGAGCTCTGTTAGACATGAGCTTGCTTTACGTTTAAATTTGAGGCGTACGCCAAGTATAATTTTTGTTTATGATGATACAATAGAAAGTGCTTCAAAAGTGTTAAATCTACTTGAGAAAATAAAAGGAGAAAAAGAGTAAAGCTATTTAACAAAAATGGATCAAGAAAGAACAGTATTAAAATCTGATTTATATAAGATAGCAGAGATATATAAAATCATAAAAAAGTCAAAAACTTTTTTTATTGCAGGGCATGTTAAGCCTGACGGAGATAGCTTAGGGTCGGCGTTAGCTTTATCATCTTTTATCAACAGAATTGGGAAAAAAGCTTATGTTTATTGTAAGGATGAAGTGCCAGCATATTTAAAGTTTTTAAAAGATTCAAATAAAATAAAAGTGACAGACAAAGAAACTAATATTTTTGATTGTGCAATAATTCTTGAATCTATGAATTTTGAAAGAATGGGTAATATAATTACACCATCTCAAGTCAAAAAGATAATCAATATAGACCACCATCAGAGCCACACAGATTTTGGCGATATAAATTATGTTATTCCAAAATCTTCATCAACTGCAGAGTTAGTAGTTAATATATTTGATTTTATGAAAGTCAAATTAACTAAAGCAGAAGCGGAATGTTTGTATACTGGTTTAGTTACAGATACTGGTAGTTTTCAAAACACAAATACAACAGCAAGTTCACATATAGTTTGTGCAAAACTTATGGGGTATGGTATAGATATTAATAGAGTTCACAAGAGAATTTATGAAAATGTTCCTTTATCTTTTTTGAAATTGCAGGGCTTCGGGCTTTGTAATATGAAAGTAATTCTTAATGGGAAAGTATCTTGTATTGTGTTAACTAAAGATATGTTTAAAAAAAGTAAAGCTAATTATGAAGATTCTAACGGTATAGTAAACTACACATTACGTGTACAAGGAGTTAAGGTAGGGTGTGTATTTAAAGAAATTAATAAAAAGAGTACAAAAGTTAGTTTGCGTTCAATAAAAAATGTAAATTTGTTAGATATTGTAAAACAATTTAATGGTGGTGGACATAAGAATGCTGCAGGTTGTACTATAGATGCTGATATTAATAGAGCAGTAAAAATAATTTCTAAAGTTTTAAAAGAGAAGTTTGATGAGTAGATGTAATAACATTTCTGGAATGCTGCTAGTTGATAAACCTTCAAACATTACTTCCTTTAAAGTTGTAAAAATTTTAAGAAAACTTTTAAACGTAAAAAAAGCTGGACATTGTGGTACTTTAGATCCTTTAGCAAGCGGTCTTTTACTTATTTTGTTTGGCAAAGCTACGAAGTTGCAAGATAAGTTTATGAAAAAGGATAAAGTTTATACAAGTTCTTTTCTTTTGGGCACAGTTACGGATACTTATGATTTTGATGGTAAGATAGTTTCAGTAAAAGAAGTTTCTAACATAAGTATAGAAAAAATAAAAAATTTGCTCAATAATTTTAAAGGAGATATTTATCAGACACCTCCTATGTATTCTGCGTTAAAGGTCAATGGCCAAAAGTTGTATACATTAGCTAGAAAAGGTATAGAAGTTTCACGTAATTCTAGAAAGGTTATAATTCGTGAATTTGACGTATTGAGTTTTGATAAAAATATTGTAAACGTAAAAATACACTGTTCAAGTGGCACATATGTTCGCTGTTTAGCTAAAGATCTTGGAGATGTTTTAGGTTGTGGGGCGACGGTTAAAACTTTAAGAAGAGAAAAAATACATAACTTCGATGTCAAAGACGCTTTGCCATTTGAAAATTCAAATGATTTAGATAAAATAATGAGCAATATAATTTCTTACGAAACGTTAATAGGGTTTTTAGACAGACAGCCCTAATTAATAGTAAATAAAATGTTAAAAAAATCTGTTATTACTATAGGCACTTTTGATGGTATTCATAAAGGGCATCAGCTCCTTATAAAAAGAACTTTATCTATTGCAAAGAAAAAAAAGTTACGAAGCGTTTTAATTGCTCTTGAAAAACCTGTAAAAAAAGTTTCTGGACTTCTTTCTACTTATAAAGAAAAACAAGAGGAACTTAGATCTTTTGGTTTAGACGAAGTTTATATATTGAAGGTTCCCTCAGATATTTTGCATATGTCTCATGATAAGTTTTTCGATGATTTTTTAGTTAATACGCTTAAAGTGGATACTATAATTTGTGGTTATGATTTTGCTTTTGGCAAAAATCGTAGAGGTGATATTTCTTGGTTAACAAAGAAGGCAAAAAATAATAATGTAAGATTGCAAATTGTCAAACCTTTAAAAATTTCTTCAAAACAAATTTCATCTTCTCATATAAGAAAACTAATAGAGTCTGGTAACGTAGACAAAGTTTTAGAGTTTTTAGGAAGATTTTATTCTTTTACTGGTAAACCTTTTAAAGATAGAGGTATAGCAACAAAACTGGGATATCCTACAGTCAACTTAGAAGTTAGTAAAGAAAAACTTTTACCCAAAGGCATATACATAAGCGCTGTATGTGATGGTATTAATATTTACGCTTCAATCACAAATATAGGTAGTAGACCTACTTTTAGTAAAGACAATAAGATTGTTCCAGAAACTCATATTTTGAAATTTAAAGGTAGATGGAAAAAAGTGCCAACAAAAGTAATATTAATAAAAAAAATAAGAAGCGAAAAGAAGTTTAAGAGTGCGGATATTTTAAAACAACAGATTGCAAAAGATATTACAAAAGCTGTAAAATTTTTTGATAGGGTTCCTCTAAAATAAATTTTATGGTAGATTAAGTCAGTCAGTCAGTCAGTGTCAACCAACTAAACAGTTAACATACTTTGAGACAAAATATTTGGAGAAAATCTGTGAGCTTAAGAGTTATTGCAGGTACTGCCAGAGGCAGGTTTTTAAAAACATTACCTCAAGACGATTTATCTATACGGCCTATGCTTGGAAGAATGAAAAAGTCTGTTTTTGACATAATACAGTTTAAAGTTCCAAATTCAATTTTCTTAGATTTATTTGCGGGTGTTGGCTCTGTTGGGATTGAAGCACTTTCAAGAGGTGCTAAAAAAGTAATTTTTGCAGAAATTAGCAATAAATCGCTATCTCTCATAAAGACTAATGTGGATACTTTAAAATTTAATGATAGGGCACAAATTATTAAGTGCGATGTAATAAAAGATTTTTATGTCTTGCAGGATAAATACGATATAATTTTTATGGGTCCTCCTTATAAAGACGGTGATAAAAATGTACTGGCTTTAACAGAGCCTACTTTAAAAAATATAATTAAATATGATGTATTAAAAGAAGATTCTGTTTTAATAGCTCAAAAACATATAAAAGAGCCAGTCAAAGGCGTTGCAGGTCTTGGATGTTTCAGAACAGAAAAGTATGGCGACACTGGTATTTCTTTTTATAAACGTATAAGGTAAAGTAAATGAGACAAGATTTTAAAATAAGTTATTCTAGAGTAAATACATATTTGTTTTGTCCTCAAAGATATAAGCTAATATACATAGATAATCTTTATGCACCTGTTAATGCAGATATTACTTTTGGACATATCATCCATAAAACTCTTGAACAGTTTTGTAAAAACAAAAGAAAATCTTATGATGAGCTTATAGATTGTTATAATAAGTCGTGGAAAAATGATGGTTTTGTAAATCCACAACAGGTTTTTGAGTATTATATAAGAGGGAATAATATATTAGAAAATTATTATAAATCTTTTAAAGAATCTCCAACGGAAATTATATATGTTGAAAAATCGTTTGACGCAAACCTCGGCAAATATAGGTTTATAGGTATTATTGACAGAATAGATAAATATCCAGATGGTACGTACGAAGTTATGGATTATAAAACTCATATCAAAATTTGGTCACAAGAGAAAGTTGATAAAGATTTACAATTAACCTTTTATGCTTACGCATGCAGGAACATTTTGGATTTTAATCCAGATAAAATATCTGTATATTTTTTATCTGAAAACAAAAAAATGTATACTAAAAGAACGCAAGACGACATTAATAAAGCTATAGATATTGCCATGGATGTAGCAGAAAACATAATGTTAGAAAATTTTAAAGCCGATACTACTAAATGCAGTTTATGTGATTTTCGTTTTAAATGTAAGTATTCAAAAGAGACTAAACAAGAGGAATCTTAATGAAATCTTTAATAGTTGTTAAATTTGGAGGGAGCTTAACTAAAAATCCTAAAGCTCAAAAAAAGTTTTTAAAAGAATTATCTAAGATTTCGCAAAAACAAAGAGTTATTTTGGTACACGGAGGCGGACCAGAAATAAATTTGTTGCTTGAAAAGTTTTTTATAAAAAATAAGTTTGTAAATGGTTTAAGGTTTACAAATGAAAAAGTTTTGTCTGTTGCAGAAATGGTTTTAAGTGGTAAAGTTAATAAGAGTTTAGTCGCAGGGCTTTTAAAAAATAATGTAAAAGCTGTAGGTATATCGGCAAAAGATGCAAATAGTGTAATATGTAAACAAGTTAAAAGTTTAGGTTTTGTTGGTGAGCCTGTAAAGGTAAACAAAAAACTTATAGAAGTTTTACTTAAAGAGAATTTTTTGCCAGTTGTAGCATCTATTGCTTGTGATAGTAATGCAAATAGTTTAAATGTTAATGCTGATATTTTAGCTTCTGCTATAGCTAGTGCGTTTAAAGCTCAAAAATTAATATTTTTAACAGATGTTTGCGGCATTTTAAATAAAGATAAAAAGACTATAAAAGAAATAAGAGCAAAAAATATAAATTCTCTAATAAAAGATAAAACAATAATAAATGGAATGATCCCTAAAGTACAAGCTTGTTTAAACTCGCTAAAAAAAGGAGTAAGAGAAGTTTGGATAGTTGATGGTGCAAAGGGGATTACAGCAATGCAAGGGACGGTTATAAAAAAATGAGTATAAAACGAATAGAAACTCAATATTTTATGCATACTTACAAACGAAATAATTTGATTGTAAAAAAAGCTAAAAATCAGTTTGTTTGGGATGAAAAAGGCAAAAAATATTTGGACTTTTTTGCAGGTATTAGTGTATGCAATGTTGGGCATTGTAATGATGCTGTTATACGAGCCATAAAGTCTCAGATTGATTTATATATGCATGCTTCTAATTTATACTACTCTCCTGTACAAATAAAATTGGGACAAGAGCTTGCAAAAAAAACTTTTCCTGGTACTAAGGTTTTTTTAGCAAATTCAGGAGCAGAAGCAAACGAATGTGCAATAAAACTTGCAAGAAAATGGGGTTTTATAAATCCATCTAAAGATGGTAATCGTTACGAAATAATTTGTTTTGATAACTCTTTTCATGGTAGAACAATGGCTACAATGGCTGCTACAGGTCAAAAAAAGTTTCATGAATATTTAAAACCATTACAGGAAAAATTTGTTTTTGCTAAGTTTAATGATATAGAGTCTGTAAAAAAGCTTATAAACAATAAAACTGTTGCAGTTATGATAGAACCTATACAGGGAGAAGGGGGGATATTCCCTGCATGTAAAAAGTTCATGAAAGATTTAAGAACATTGTGCGATGAAAGCAACATACTTTTAATTTTTGATGAAATTCAATGCGGTATGGGTCGTACAGGTAGATTTTATGCCTTTGAAAATTATGGTATAAAACCAGATATTGTTACAATGGCCAAATCTTTAGCTAATGGGCTGCCTTTGGGCGCAGCAGTTGCTTCTAAAAAGTGCGCACAAGTGTTTGTTTATGGAGATCATGGGTCTACTTTTGGCGGCAATCCTGTATCTTGTGCATCTGCTCTTGCTGTCTTAAAAATTATTAACTCAAAATTTTTAAATAATTCTCTTAAAGTTTCTAAATATCTTTTTTCAAAGTTAGAATTATTAAAAACTAAACATCCCATAATTAGGGAAATTAGAGGTATGGGCTTGATAGTGGGAATAGATTTGTCTGTTAGTGGCAAAGATATTGTGAACTATTGTTTAAGTAAAGGTTTAATTATAAATTGTACTCACGAAACGGTTTTAAGACTTTTGCCTGCTCTTATAGTTACTAAAAAAGATGTTGATACAGCAGTAAAAATTATAGATGAGGCTTTGGCAAATCTGTATAATTGTAAGACTAATAAATAAATTTAATAAAAGCGGGGTAAAAATGTCACAAGAAAATTTAGGAATAAAGAAAGTTATTGTATCTTACTCAGGAGGACTTGATACTTCTGTTATTTTATCTTGGGTAAAAGAAAACTATAAATGTGAAGTTATAGCTTGTTGTGTAGATGTAGGGCAGGGTAATGAACTTAAAGGTTTGAATGAAAAATCTAAAAAAACAGGGGCGTCTAAGTCCTATATAGTAGATGCAAAAGAAGAATTTGTAACTGACTATATCTATCCTGCAATAAAGTCTCAAGCTCTTTATGAAAATAGGTATTTTTTAGGAACAGCTTTAGCAAGACCTGTTATCGCTAAAAAAATTGCAGAAATAGTAAAAAAAGAAAATGCAGACGCTGTTTGTCATGGAGCTACAGGAAAGGGTAACGATCAGGTTAGGTTTGAGCTTGCTTTTAAAGCTTTAATCCCAAATATAAAAATTATAGCTCCTTGGAGAGAATGGGAAATAAAATCTAGAGAAGATGCAATAAGTTATGCAAAAAAAAGAAATATTCCAGTACCTGTAAGTAAAGCAAAACCATATTCTTCTGATGCAAATTTATGGCATATTTCTTATGAAGGCGGTATTTTAGAAAATTTAAAGAAAGGTTATGATGAGTCAATGTTTAAAATGACAGTTTCTCTAGAGAAAGCGCCAAATAAACCAACAAATATTGACATAACTTTTGAAAAGGGCATTCCTATTGCGCTTAATGGTAAGATTTTAAAGCCTGTTGAATTAATTACAAAATTAAATGAGATTGCTGGTAAAAATGCTATAGGAAGAACAGATATTATTGAAAATAGGCTTGTAGGCATGAAATCAAGAGGAGTTTATGAAGCTCCAGCAGCGGCAGTATTGTATGCAGCTCATCAAGAGTTAGAGTCTATTGCTTTAGATAGAGACACTTTACATTTTAAACAATCTTTATCCGCTAAATATGCAGAACTTTCATATTATGGTTTATGGTTTTCTCCATTAAAAGATGCCTTGGATGCGTTTATAAATAAGACTCAAGAGCATGTTACTGGAACTGTAAAATTAAAACTTTATAAAGGGAACATCACACCAAGATCAAGAGATTCAAAATATTCTTTATATTCGCAAAAGCTTGCAACTTTTGAAAAAGATAAGGTATACAACCACAAGGATGCAGAAGGCTTTATAAATCTTTGGGGACTTTCTACTAAAGTTTTAGCTCTGTTTAGAAAAAATAAGTAAGTTTTCTTAAACTAGAAAGTCCCACTAGATATTTATATAAAGACAACAGCTTTTAGCTAAGGACTGTTGTCTTTATATTTGGATACAAAAAATGGTAAAATAGTATCTCTAATTACACTGTTGTATTGCTTAAGAGGTTTTATGATTGAAAAACTTATAAAGAAAAACAGTATATACAAAGGACGCGTTTTAGAATTTTGGTGTGATGATGTTGCCTTGCCAAATGGTGCAACTGCAAAAAGAGAATATGTGGTCCATCCAGGTGCTTGTGCTGTTTTGCCGTTTGTTGATGATTCTAATATCGTTTTAGTTAAGCAATTTAGGTATGTTATAAATCAAATAACTTACGAAATTCCTGCAGGGAAAATAGATGTTGAAGAAACTCCGTTAAAGTGTGCGGTAAGAGAATTAGAAGAGGAAACAGGATATCAAGCTAAGAAGTTAGATAAAATGATGTCTTTGTATCCTTCTTCAGCTTTTTCTACGGAACTTTTGCATATTTTTGTAGCTTTTGATTTGCAAAAAGGTATGAATAAACCAGATGAGGATGAGTTTGTTTCAACAGAAATTATAAATTTTAATGATGCATTAAAAATGGTTAAAAGCGGAAAAATCACTGATAGTAAGACAATCATAGCAGTTTTAAATTTTTCAATTGATTATTAAAAATGGGTTTTTAGAGATAGACAGCCCAAATATACAGAGGACTTTATGAAAAGAAGTATGTATTGTGGCAAGGTGACAGAAAGTAGTATAGGTCAAGAAGTTACAGTGTGTGGTTGGGTTCATTCTAGGAGAGATCATGGAGGAGTGGTTTTTATTGATTTAAGAGATAGAGAAGGTATTTTGCAGATTGTTTTTCAATCAGAAAATGCTTCTGTGTTTACAATTGCAGAAAGCCTTAGAAGCGAATATGTGATATGTGTTAAAGGTAATGTAAGAAAAAGACCTGAAGGTACAAATAATCTTAATATGTTCACAGGAAATGTAGAGCTTATAGTTTATCAAATAGAAGTTTTAAATACGTCTGCTGCGCTACCTTTTGAAATTTCAGATTATGTGGAAACTTCTGAAGAGTTGAGGTTAAAGTATAGGTATTTAGATTTACGTCGTACAAACTTTCAAAAAAACTTTATAATGCGCCATAAACTTTCTAATGAGGTAAGAAATTTTTTAAATGAGGAAGGTTTTTTAGATATTGAAACTCCTTTTTTAACAAAATCTACTCCTGAGGGAGCAAGAGACTTTTTAGTGCCTTCAAGACTTTATCATGGCAGTTTTTTTGCTCTTCCCCAGTCTCCTCAGATTTTTAAACAAATTTTGATGGTCTCTGGTTTTGATAAATATTATCAACTTGCAAGATGTTTTAGAGATGAGGACTTAAGAGCTGATAGGCAATTAGAATTTACTCAAATTGATATTGAAATGTCTTTTGTCCAAGAAGAAGATGTTATGAGTCTTGTAGAGAGAATGCTTGAAAGAGTATGTAAGTCTGTTTTAAATATAGAAATAAAAACTCCGTTTGAAAAAATATCTTATCAAGATGCAATGCTTCGTTATGGTTCTGACAAACCAGATACAAGGTTTGATATGGAAATTAAAGATTTTGCACCCGAACTTAAAAATTGTAATTTTAGTGTATTTGCTTCTGCTATCAATAAAGGTGGTATTGTAAGAGGCTTGTGCATACCAAAAGGAGCAAGTTTTTCTAGATCAGAAATTGATGCTCTTGCAAAATTTGTTGGTGAGTATGGAGCCAAGGGGCTTGCTTGGATGAAAGTTACTAGTTCAGGAGCAGAATCAAATATAGTAAAATACTTCAAAGAGGAAGAAGTAAAAGCAACTATTTCAAAACTTAATGCAAATGTCGGGGATTTAATTGTTTTCTTAGCAGATGAAGAAAAAATTGTTGTTCAGGGCCTTGGCGCTTTGAGACTTAAGTTGGGTAAAGAACTAGGACTTATAGATAAAAGCAAATTTAATTTTTTGTGGGTCATAGATTTCCCTCTTATGGAATGGAATATGGAAGAACAAAGATGGCAGGCTCTCCATCATCCATTTACATCTCCTAAAAATCCAGACTCTATCAATAAAGAAAATGTTGGTTTACAAAAGGCAAAAGCCTATGATGTTATTTTAAATGGTGTAGAGCTTGGCGGCGGTTCTATAAGAATACATAAAAGTAATGTACAAAAGAAAATTTTTGATATTTTAAATATTTCTGATGAGGCAGCAAACGAAAAATTTGGGTTTTTGTTAGATGCTCTTAGTTATGGTGCTCCTCCTCATGGAGGCGTGGCCCTGGGTTTTGATAGAATGTGTGCGTTGTTTGGTGGAGAGGAGTCTATAAGAGAGGTGATAGCTTTCCCTAAAACTCAAAAAACTCTAGATCCTTTATCTAATGCGCCTTCTCAAGTAAGTGATAAACAACTTAAAGAGCTTGGCCTTAAAGTTGTTGTTAAGCAAGCAAAGAATTAAATTTTATTTTTGCTTTTGAAATTGATTTGTATCAAGCTCTTATTTAGTTTTAGAATTTTTAAGAGGGTATATGAGCCACTTATTTGAAAAATTAAAAATTCAGACAAGATTTCTTCTTTTACGTCTTGCCAGGGAACTTAAAAAGAGTTCTCATTCACTGCCTGTTATAAGAGAATCTAAAAGTTTATTTGCAAAAGAGATTAAAATACCTGTTTTTGTTTCTTCTGTGTGTACAGTAGCTTTAATTTACTTAATGCTCTTTATAGTTTTTGGTATTACTTGGAGATCTATGATTGCTACTGCAATTTTTGTTGCAGTAAATGTAATCTTGTTTGTTGTTCAGATCAAAAACAAAGAAAGGGCTATAATAAGAGACAATGATGCTGTAGTTCTAATGAGTTTTCTTTTTATTATTGCAGTTTTGATTTGCCAACTTGTAAAAGAATATTCTTCGCCTTTTGTTACTCCAGTAGCTGCATTTTCTCTTATGGGTGCAATATTGTTGTCACAAAGGATAGGGGTATTATATGCTGTAAGCTTAAGTTTAGTGGTAGCTTTTTTAAATGATGTTAGATTTGATATTTTTCTTGTAATACTTTGCAGTGCCATTGCTGTTATTACAAATATTTCAAGTATTCGCAAAAGGTCTGATTTTATAAATGTTGGTATAAAAGTATCAGTTGTAAATGTTTTAATAATAACGATGTTTTATTTATTTGATACTTATGGAATATCTCAATTTGAATATAATCTTATTTATGGTATTTTAAATGGTTCTATAGTTACAGTATTGCTTTTAGTGTTAATGCCTTTATTTGAAAAACTCTTTTCTAGGACTACAAATATAAAACTGATAGAACTTTCAGATTTTAGCAACCCTTTACTTAAACGTCTTATGTTGGAAGCACATGGTACTTATCACCACTCTATAATAACAGCAGATATTGCGGAACGTGCAGCAAATGTTGTAAATGAAAACGTTTTACTTGCAAGAGTTGGTGCTTATTATCATGATATAGGTAAACTTAATAATCCTCAATATTTTATAGAAAATCAAACGTTAGGCCATAACCCTCATGAGGCTTTAACTCCAGAAATGTCAAAGTTAATTTTAATTTCTCATGTAAAAGATGGAGCGTTTCTTGCAAGGAAATCTAATATAGACAATGAAATTATCAGTATTATCCAGCAACATCATGGCACAACATCCATGTATTCTTTTTATCATCGAGCTTTAGAAGAAAATACAAATGTAAATATTGAGAATTTTCGTTATCAGGGACCAAAACCTCAAACTAAAGTTGCTGCTATAGTTATGATGGCAGACTCTTGTGAAGCTGCTTGTCGTAGTATTGAAGAACCCACAGCGGCAAGAATTAAAGATATGGTAGAAAAAATTATTAATAACAAATTTATTGATGGGCAATTTTCTGAGTGCCCCATCACTTTAAAAGATTTAGAGTTAATTAAAAACAGTATAATTTCAACGGTGACGGGAATTTATCATGCAAGAATTGAATATAAATAGCAATTTTGTTAATTTTATTAATTTCCCGAAAGAATATGTAGATATGTTAAAACAAGCTGCAATTTTAACATTAAAGTCAGAAAAAGTAAGGAAATATCAGATAAATTTTATAATGATAAGTGATAAAGAAATAAAAAGTCTTAATACTAAATACAGAAAAACAAAACGTATAACAGATGTGATATCTTTTCTAGTAATTCCGGAAAAGCTTGTAGGCGATATTTATATTTCTGATAACAGGACTAAAAAGCAAGCAAAAAGGTATAACAATACTTGGCAAGAAGAACTAGGTTATCTTGCCATACATGGGATCCTTCATCTTTGTGGTTACATTGATTATGATCTTGAGAACAAAATAAAAATGTTTTCTAAACAGGATAAAATATTTAAATGTTTGTTTTCTCATGGATAATTATTTTAGTAGTTCTTTTGTTTTTGTCTGCTTGTATTTCCGCAGCAGAAATTGGGATTACAAGTTTGTCAAAATATAGACTGAAAAAACTTATAGTACAATTTCCAAAACTATCGAAGTCTCTATTTTCTTGGCTTAAACAACCGCATTACCTTCTTACAATTATTTTAACAATTAATGTTGTAGTGGACATGCTTACAAGTTTTTTTTCTACTGATTTATTAATATATGTTTTTTATATGGTTAACAGAAATATTGTTGAAATATTTTCTTGGATTGTTACATCTTTTGTGATTTTAGTTTTTGGTGAAATAGTTCCTAAAATTTATGCAAGATTTAATTCTGAAAAGGTTACGTTAAAAGCAGTTCCGATTCTTTCAAAATTAGAAAGTTTACTAAAACCTTTTATATATCCAATTATAAAGATTACAGAATTTTTAGTACCAAAGACATCAGACAAAAACTATTCTTATGCTCTTAGTGATGAGGAAGTAGAAAATATCCTTTCTGAAGGTACCCAAACTGGAGAGTTGGACAAAGAAACTAGTAGTATGCTTAAACGTACATTAAAGTTTGAAGATTTAAATGTAGAAAAAATCATGGTTCCATTTAGTAGTATAGAGTCTGTAGATTTATCTTTAGATGAAAATGAATTTTTAGATAAAGCCATTGAAACTTCTAGAAGTAGAATACCAGTTTATATCAAATCAAAAGATAACATAATCGGATATGTGCATATAAAAGACATTTTAGTTTTATGGGAAGAGAGTAAGGGACGTTTTATACGTTCTCTTGTTAAAGAACCTTACTATGTAGGGCAAAACCAAAAAGTAAATGAGCTGCTAAAACAGTTTCAAAGCGGGAAAACTCATATAGCTTTTGTAAAGGACAATAACAATAATATAATTGGAATGGTTACTTTAGAAGACGTGTTAGAAGAAGTTGTAGGAGAAATTCTTGATGAATACGAGCTTAAACAATGATATTACTAATAACAGTTAAAATTATTTTATTTGTTATTCTTCTTTGCGTTCTAGGTTTTTTTAATGGAGCAGAAACTGCTATTACAAGTATATCCAGTACTTCTTTACGTAATATTAAAGAAAAGGAGAAAAAATATTTTAATAGGATAGTTTCTTGGGAAACAAATACTCAAGAAATTATGACAGCTATGATTATTGGCATGAATTTAGCTCTTGTTGGTATGGGTGTTGTTTTGTCTTCTATTGAAGAAGATATTATACGCTATTATAATATTGAATCTAAAATTTTAACTGTCTATTTTCCTATTATTTCAATTGTTTTGGCATTATTTTTAGGGAATATTTTGCCAAAAACTATTGCAAGATATAATTCAAAAAAAATAGGACTGTTTGTGCTTCCGGCAATAATAAAATTTTCGTATATTTTTAAAATTGTTATAAACTTTTTGCTTGGTATCTCAAATAAGATTGTAAAAGTGCTTATTAAGGGCGGAGAAAGCCAACACATTAAAGCATATGAGATAGACTTTTTACTTTCAAATGAAAATACTTCTCCATTGCCGGAAGATTTTAGAGAAATTGTTAGCAATATAATGGATTTCTCAGAAAATAAAATTTCTCAGGTTATGATGCCTATTTCTGAAGTTTTTGCAATAGATATGGAATTGTCAAAAGAAGAAATAATAAGACGTGTTATAGAAAATAGATATTCTAGAGTTCCCGTTTATAAAGGAAATATAAATAATATTATAGGTGTAATATATGCTAAGGATCTTGCTGTTGTGTGGAGAAATTCTAAAATTATAGTACTTGAAGATTTAATAAGGCCGGCATGTTTTGTTCCTGAAAATGCAAAAATAGGGAGGATATTAAAAGAATTTAAAACTGGTTATCATCATATTGCAATAGTTGTTGATGAGTTTGGATCTACTGTAGGTATAGCTTCAATAGAGGATTTGGTAGAAGAAATTGTTGGAGAAGTTTGGGATGAGTATGATATAAGAGAAAAAACTATTTTAAAAATAGCGCATAATAAATATATGATACAAGCCTATGAGTCCATATCTGTTTTAAATGATGAATTGAAAATGAATATTCCAGAAGGAGACTATATAACAGTTAATGGATGGGTCTTGGATTTATTTGGTGAAATTCCACAAATAGGTGAGAAAATAGATTGGAATGATTATAAAATAGAAATCAAAGATGCAGATTTAAAAAAAGTAAATAAAATAGTATTACAAAAATGTACTACACGATAAAAGGGATGGTACTTAATTCTAAAGTGCATGGAGAGCAAGACAAACTTGTTACAATTTATTCTTACGAGTGGGGAAAATTCCAAGCTGTTGTTCCTAGCGCTAAAAAGATTACAGCAAAACTTTCTAGCGCGACTGAACTCTTAACAGAAAGTGAATTTATGGTTTTTAACAAGGGATTCTGTTCTAAAGTTGTAGGTGCAAGGATTCTAGAAAACAATTCTAAAATTAAAAATGATTTTAAAAGAAATTTATATGCTCTATACGCTGCGGAAATTTGTGATAAATTGATTCCATATAATATTGAAAATACAGATAAATATAATTTGATTATAAGACTTTGGAAAGTGCTTTCTGAGTGCAAGCATCAAAAAAGAGTACTAATAGCATTTATTTTGCGTTTTTTAAAAATTTCAGGTTATTCTTTTTTTGATTATATAAAAAATGCTAATGTTTTAATTGATAAAAATATTATCAAATCTATAAAAAAACTATCAAATTGTTCAGGTAGTGATATTGATATATTAAAATCAGTAGAAGATGATAAAGTATGGAATTACGTGGAATCTTATTTAACAAACTATATACGTCGTCCTTCTTTAAGTATTTTTTTACAAAAAGTTGAGGATACAAACAAGACATTATTTTGACAAATCAAATAATAAATCGTAGTATTAGCGATATAGTGATCTGTATAAAACCTTAAAGCATATCCTTACTGCACATTTTGGACACTGCTAAGTTAAAAGCTTGTGTTTATCACTGTTTTTGCCTAGCATTGTCAAAAATTCACAGCATTTATATGTATTAAGTTTTTGGCAAGACCAATATATAGTTATTAGATTTATTTATATTAGTGGAGAAAAAATGAATATAAGGCCGGCAAAAGTTACAGATGTTAAAGAAATGCATGATTTGGTAGAACATTATGCAAATAATAAAGAAATGTTGCATAGATCATTGAATGCTATGTACGAAAATATTCAAGGATTTGTGGTTTTAGAGCATGAAAATAAAATTATAGGGTGTGGCGCCTTACATGTTTCTTGGGTAGATTTAGCAGAAATTAAAGCTTTAGCCATTGCAGAAGACTTTAAAGGCAAAGGTTTTGGTAGGAAAATAGTTGAGAAATTACACGAGAATGCAAAATACTTAGGTATAGAAAAAGTTTTTACATTAACTTTTAAACCTAAATTTTTTGAAAAGTTAGGGTATTCTGTAATTCCAAAAGAAACGTTACCTCATAAAATTTGGAGTGAATGTGTAAATTGCTATCTATTCCCAGATTGTGGAGAAGTTCCTCTTCTTATATCTATGAACTAGTGAGTCTTTAGAGTAGTTAGCTACAATTAATTAGAAACGTTGCCATATTACTACCTGACTTGACCGCTTTAAGGGAAAAAAGGGGAAATCACTCATAAAAAGGTGGTTTGTGGGAACCCAAAAGGTCAAGTCAGGTATCAACTGTATAAAACAATTAATGTCTTGGATTGATTACTTGAAGAATGAAAAAAATTTAAAGTGGTCGTTCATTATAAAATTCTTTTTCTTAAATCTGCCCAACGACAGAAAGTTAAAAATTTGAGGAACAATATAAATAAAATTGAATTTTGCATCCCCCAAACTAAACTCAAAAAGCTTCCACATAATATGGAAGCAGTAAATGCTCCAAGTGATGCTGACAGGAACATTTTTTTTATGTTTTCTAGTTTACTAGTGTAAATTTTAGATGTTTCTGTAAGAAGTAAAAGTTCAGTCCCTAATGCAAGACCTGACAAAAATAAGAGACTATATAACGAACCTGAACTTACTTTATTTATTTTCAAAATTATAAATAATGCAGATGCCATAATTAAAAATATAATTTCTGTAAAAAGTATTTTCCTCTTTGCTAGCATAGATTTTAGTGTATTTTTTGCTAAAAATGTGCCGACAGCAATGCCTAACATAAATAATGATAAAAATATCCCAGCTAATTTATAAATTTGTCCGTTATAACTTTGCAAAATAAAAATAATAATAAAATTAAGCCAACAAGATGTTGATGTGCAAATAAAGGATGAAGTTTTATATAAAAATTTTTGAAAAAATATAATTATTACGCCAAAAATGATAAAATAGGAGTACTGTAATATTTTATCTAAAGCAATACTTAAATATGGAGAAAATTTAGCTTGGTCATATAATACAGAAAAAACTATAGCGTGTGGTGTCCATATTGTGTTTGTAAGGTTTCTAGGGTTTAGATGTTTTAGTTCAGATATTAGCCATTTTGTTTTTTCTGTATCCATCCTTTCATCAATATGATGTTTTGTAAGTACTAATGTTTTTCCTCGTATTTTTTTTAGATGTCTTTTTATAAACATTCTATAGGGTATTTTAGTTTGCGAGGCTATTATAATATTTTTTATACCTGGTATAACCTCTATATATTTAAAGTTTTCTTTTAACGCTCCTATTACAGATTGATTTAGTTCTGTTGTTATATAGGAATTAAATACCATCTTTCCTGGCAGTTGTAGTGCTATAAACCCATCATTTTTTAAAGAATGCTTAACAATTTCAAAAAAATCTTTAGAATAGAAACTATTTACATATAAATTTGTTGGAGTTTCAAGTGGAATAAATATTAGATCATACTTATTCTTATTATATGTAATAAATTTTTTTGTGTTTTCATTATATATATGTAATCTTTTATCATTTAGCATAGTATTTAGACTGCTGATATTTTTAATGTTTTCAATAATTTTGTTATTGTTTGCTATATAGTCAACATTATCAATATTATGTTTGAGAATAATTGGAAGATATAAAATCTTACCAATTAATAAAATATCTTTAGGGTCTTGATGATGTAGCATTGGGACATGTCCAAAATCTTCTAATTCTATTATGTTATTGTCTGGTACAGAAAACAATAAAGAATTATTAAATAGAAAATAATATTCATTGTTTTTTTGCGTTATAGCAATTTGCCCATATGATGTGTAATGATAGCTTTCAATTTTAGTGCTTGCAAAGTTTTTATGTAAGATATAATTATCAAATTTTTCAGACCAATTAGATAAAAATATAGCAAACAATAAACATATTAATAGTAGTTCGCCCCATATTGTTGTGTTTCTATTAGATAGACAAAACATAACTATAATCAAGGAAATAAAAACTATTATAAGTATTTTTATTCCAATAAATGTATAAAATAAATAAGAATACAATAAACTAGCAATTATAAAACCAAATATATAAATAAAAAGATACTGTAAGTAATTTTTATTTCTTATTGGGAATTCTATATTTTGTAACTTATTAGGGTGAATAACTTTATTATCCCCACCAAGTTTTATGTTAGCTACTGTTTGACTTGATGGGTATAAATTGATTAATGTAAATAAAAAAGTACTTTGCAGAAAGCCAATTGGAAACAATATAAAAAATATAGATATAAAAGTATACTTTAAAGGTATTTGGGATCCCAAAGGTATGTTAAAAATAAATCTAATGTTCTGCAGAATAATAAAAGATATTAAAGAAAAAAGTATAAGAAAAAAAGTGTTTAGAAAAGCATATTTAATATTATTTCTGGACAATTTTAAGTAAGGTAATATGTAAATTCCTAAAGTAAAAGAGAAAATTATACTAGATACAAAAATACCTATAACAAAGTCTATTCCATTAAATATAAATAAAATCTCTCTAAAAAATAACAACTGTACTAGAGTGATTGAAAAACTAACTAATAATATTAAAAATGTTTGCATACTTTACCAAAGGAAAGTTTGATATAGATCATCTCTAAATCCCTACCCATAAAGCTTGTAAATGCTGTGAATTTTTAGCAAAGCAAGGCAAACATGATAATCAATTTTTAACGAAATGACACCTAAAAATGCGTTGTGAGCATCTGCATTAAGGCATACATATTAATGACTTGAACACATGGCGGCGGTAGGAATTGAACCTACGGCCAAAGGCTTATGAGTCCTCTGCTCTACCGCTGAGCTACGCCGCCAACAATTTAAAAATAATATATACTAGCTATGGCAACTTGATTATAAGCTATATAAACAATCTACAATTTTTATGATTAAACAAAAATTTTTTTATCAAGTCAAAACTCTGAATTATCGTTAGGTTACAACCTATACCTAAATTGGAAATTACTGTTTTCAAATTAGTAAAAGAAGGAGTAGTATCTTTATTATTTCTTGTCATTTTTGTTGTCAAGTATATAAAGGATAAAAAGGGCTTATTCCACTCTTATCTTTTAGCTTCATTATACCCCTAATACCCAATATGTGTTTGATATTTTTCATGGTGTGTTTCCTAGTTTAAGTATTAACTTCTAAATTTTAAAAGTAGTATCTATCTCAAATTAGTACATTATTTTTTT